>JASLPR010000010.1 GCA_030744875.1 Chloroflexota bacterium | reverse complement strand
TCTTCTCGGCGCCGATCGTCTTTGCCATGCAGATCATCGATCCCGACGGGCTGAAGACCCTGTTCGACACCCAGTCGGCGCTGAGCATCGTGGGGCTCTCGACCGGCGTACCGACCAATCTCGATGCCCCGGGGAAGTTGTTCATCAGCCTGCTGATGTTCGTCGGCCGGCTGGGGCCGCTCACCGTTGCGCTGGCGCTGTTGCGTCGTTCCCAGCCCGTATCGCGCCAGTACCCCGACGGTGACCTGAAGGTCGGCTAGCCGCGGCGCCCGACGGTGATCTCCCCGGGGATCATGTCCTCACCGACCACGGACCAGATCAGCGAGGTCTTTATCGGATAGCTGTTCCAGGCGCCGGGCAGGTCCCAGATTCGACGCAGGATGCAGATGACGAAGATCGCGATCGCCCCCGGGACAAGCTCGCCGGGGCCGTCGGCAATCAGGCAGTACAGAGGCCCGACGCCGAACAACGCCACGGTCGCGAACCCCGGCCGCCCCACCGCAACTCCGGTCCCGTAGCCGAACAGGATTCCCAGCAGGAGCCCCACGTTGCCGATGACGAACGCATAGGCGACGTAGCTCCCACCACCCACCGCCACGCCTTTTCCGCCGCGAAAGCCCAGGTACACCGGCCAGGAATGCCCGACCTGGCAGGCCGCCGCCCAGATGACCGCCATTATCAGACGATCCAGCGCCAGCGCCAGGATCAGAAACGGCGCCGCGACCTTCGCCACATCCAAGAGGATCACGAGGACTCCGGTGAGTTTGCCGGCGTTCCGGTAGGCGTTGGAGGCCCCGGGATTTCCGGTGCCAAACTCGCGTACGTCAATTCCGTGGAGCATCCGCCCGATCACCAGCGCGAAAGGGATCGCCCCGACCAGGTATCCGCCCAGGCCAACGGCGAACCATTCGAAGGCCATGCGGCTAGCGCCCCACCGGGCATTGGGTACCCGCATGCCGGCACCGAGCGCCGACATCGGGCGCCAGGTTTCGAGTCGGGTTCGCGGTACAAATCCTGCTCATGAGATCGGTCGGGAATATAGCACCTGCCGGTACAATCGCTTCGGGGGGTAGGCTCCGGGCCAGCCGGCGGCGATACGAAAGCAGCGGGGTGTGCGATGCCAGATCTGGATGGAGCTTTGATGGCCCTGGAATCAGTGGCCGAGATGGTGGGGATAGTGCTGGTGGGCCTGGGCCTGCTGGTCGGGTTCCTGATCGCCTACCTGGTGGTAAAGACCCACGGGGCCGGCTATGCCCCGTTTACCCTGCGGCGGGTACTGGCCTGGTATAGCCGGGGCATCATGCTGGTCGCGGTCCTGCTGATGGCCGGCGGGGTCGCCAGCCTCTTGGTCGTGCTGTCAGGGACGGTGTTCGGAGACCGGTTCACTTTTAGGGCGCACGAGTCGCCCAATTACGGCCTCATGGTGGCACAGTCAGCCTTTGCCATCGTCGCCGCCACCCTAGTCTACATCGTCCACCAGCGACTTCGAGTGATACTTGACCCGGCCCCGGGAGATCGCGCCGCCCGACGCTTCATGGTGGCCGCCTCGGCGGTGCTGTTCGGCGTCGGTAGCTTCGCCCTGCTAATGCAGGCCAGCGCGGCGGTGATCCGGCACGTCGATGCCGGGGTGAACAACGGCGCCGGCCCCGGCATGCTGCTCTGCGGCCTGATCGTGGCCCTGGGTTTCTGGGTCGGCGCGCTGATCTTCGTTCGCCGCGAGTTGAACGAGGCCAGCTAGACCAGACCCGATCCGCCGATCGACATCTGGTCGGCATCGGCCTGAAACGCCATTGCCGCATCGGGGTCGATGGGGGTGGCGAGGTCAACACGATGCAGAAGCTCGGAAGCCACGACCTCGCCGACCGCTCGGCCGGCTCCGGCCACCTCGCGCCGGACGCCAATGAGTACCCGTTCCAGCTCCCGGCCAAGCCCGTGCCGCGGATACCGGGCCACCAGTTGATCCACCGCCTCCTGCAGCCCCACGTCGTGGCCGGCCTCCTCGCTGGCCAGCCACTTCTCTTCTTCGACCTGCAGGTAGATTTCGGCCAGCGTGCGATCCGGAAAGGCCTTTGTCAGTCCGTGGGTCATGATGGCGACCACCACCCGGGCGTAGACCTTTTCGTACCAGCTCCGCGCCGCCATCTTCAGCGCGACTTCGCCGTCGCCGGCTTCACCGAGCAGCCACTGGTGTTCGTCAATCTCGTCCCGCAGCCGCGGATACTCGCCAGGCTCCCGCAGATCGATGTCGCGGAGGCCGGTCGTGAGCTCGAATCTAGATCGCTCAAGCGAAAGTAGGCGCGCCGACGAATCTTCTTTCGGCAGGAACTGGATGACATCGGCGTCCATGAAGGTCATCCCGATCTCGCGGGCCACCCCGACACGGTGGTGACCATCGAGCACGTAGTAGTCATTGAGCAGCTCGTACAGAGATATCGGCGGTAGCGTCGCCCCCTCGTCCATGAGCCGCAACATCGTCATGTAGCGATTGTTCTCTCGCCATCGATGCGGCCGGAAATCGTCCCGCAGGTTGCCCGCCCGCCCGACCGACCCAACGATCCGGTCGATCCGAACTGTGCGCAGCCCAATAAGCCGCTGCGTGGCCAGCCGGTGGCCGGCGAGTTCTTCGTCAAATGATCTCAAGGCCGGTTGCCTGGGAGGCAAGGGGATCTCCGCTTCCTTCCGAAACCGAACGGTGCTCCGGCTTCAATCGTCGCAAATCTCTCTCCGGGGAGGTAGAACCCGCCTTACACCTGTCCGTGACGATTGCGGCCCCGACAGGGTCGATCGTGCCGTGCGAAGGCGCCCGGCAGCGGCGCACGAGTCGCCCCCCGCGACGCGGCCTCAGACCTGCTCGTACCAAGGGCCGGCCCGACGGAGGCTTTCCGGCGACGCCGCCGGCAGTCCGCCGCCGGCGTCCTCGACGATCCGCGCAAATAACCGGTCACAGACGTCGGGCATGGACTCCGCCAGGTTCTCAGCCAGTTCCGGGTCATCGCCGGGAACAAAGAGTTGCCGCTCCGCGCCGTCGCTGCGGCAGATGAAGCGGTAGGTCTCGTCCTGGTAACGGACGTACTCGGCCATGCTCCCGGTGACGTAGGGACGCCTGCGCTCCTCGCCGCGGACCAGCGGCCAGAGGTCCCGTCCATCAACCGACCGGGGAAGATCAATCCCGAGTTGGTTCAGCGCGGTCGGCAGGATGTCGTGATCGTAGAGGAAATCGTCGATGACCCGACCGGCGCCCTCGCTATCCGGATGCCGGATCATGAATATTATGTCAACTAATTCCGGGCACTGGCAGTCGCCCTGTTTGCCGATCACGCCGTGCTCGCCCAGCGAGTGGCCGTGATCGGACAGCACCATCAGCAGGGTGTCGTCCAGCAGGGCGAGATCGCGCAGCTTCGCCATGAAGAGCCCGAACCACTTGTCCACCATCGTCACCTCGCCGGCGTATAGCGTCCGGACGTGGTCGATCTCGGCCCGGGTGAGAGCGTCGGTGGAGCCGTAGGGGGCAAATGAGGTCCTGGCCTTTGTAGCCGGGATCGTAGGGCTCCCAGTACCACGGAGGCGGATCCCACGGCTCGTGCGGGTCGAAGCAGTCGACCACCAGACAGAAATCGTCCTGCCGGTTGTCTTCGACGAAATGCATCGCCTCGCGGAAGACCTGCGGCGCGAACCAGTCCTCCTCGTAGCGCCGCTCGGAGACGTTGGCCAGGTAGCGACGGTGCCCCTTCTCCCGCATCGTCCCGACCAGACTCGGATGCAGGACGTTTGGAGATGTCCACCCCTTCCGTCCGCGCGGACGAAGCGTAGGCGTCACCCTCCTGTCCGCGTACGAACGCGAATTGCTGAAAGCCGCGATGGAAATTCATGGAGGGCTTGAACTGGTGATAGACGTCGGTGACCAGGCCGGAGCGATAGCCGGCATGGGCCATGATCTCGGCCATGGTGATCTCGGTCTCGCGCACCGGCTGCCAGCCCGGCCAGCGGACGAAGTCGCCCTTGCGACTCTGGTGATCGCGAAACGGAAACAGCCGGTTGCCGGTGTAGATGGATTGTCGCGCCTGGATGGTCGGCAGCGACTCCGGGTAGGCGTTCGTAAGTCGGATCGACTCGGTCGCCAAGGCGTCCAGCGCGGGGGTCTTGATCCAGTCGTTCCCGTAGCAGCCGACGTGGTCGCGGCGCAGCGAGTCCAGGATCACCAGGATCAGGTTCACGGCTACTGCACCTCTTCGCGCGGGTTGAACATTTCGTCCACCTTGGCGGCGCTCTCGGCCGGGCCGTTCAGCTCCCACCACGGTCCCACCCGGCGACGCGCCTCCTTGCCGATCTGCGGTAGGGTGCCGCCGGCGTCCTCGACCACCCGATCGAACAGGTCGCGGCAAAGGTCGGGGTTCGCGGCGGCGATGTCGTTTCCGAGACCCGGGTCATCCGTGATTGAGAACAGCCGTTGCTCCTCCCGGTCATTGCGCGACACGAAGTAGTGCTCGCGGTCCTGGTAGCGAATGAAGTCGCCAAAGCCGCTGGTGACAAAATCGCGACCGGAATCGTCGCCGTCGATCATCGCCAGCAGGTTGCGGCCGTCGAGCGGCAGCGGCGCCTCGATGCCGGTCCAGGCCAGCAGCGTCGGCAGTACGTCGTGGTCGTAGCAGAACCCGTCCACGACGCTCCCGGCGCCGGTGCCGTCCGGTTGGCGGACCATCATAATTATGTCAACTAATTCCGGATACTGATACGGCGGCAGCTTCCCGAAAATGTCGCGCTCGCCCAGCGCGTGCCCGTGGTCCGACATGACGATCAGCAGCGTGTCGTCCATCAGGTGAAGATCATGCAGGCAATCGACGAACAAGCCGAACCACTTGTCGGTCATGGTGACCTCGCCGGCGTAGAGCGCCCGGATATGGTCGATCTCCGCGCGGGTTAAGGTACCGGTGGGGCCGTAGGGCGGCCAGATCAGGTCCTTGCCCTCATAGCCCGGGTCGTAGAGATCGGTGTACCACTGCGGCGGATCCCAGGGCTCGTGCGGGTCGAAGCAGTCGACGAACAGGAAGAAGTCGTCTTGGCGGTTGTCCTCGACGAAGTGCATGGCCTCGGTAAACACCTTCGGCGCGAAGTGGTCTTCCTCGTAGCGCCAGTCGGAAACGTTCGCCAGATACTGCTTCAAAGAGGAACGCCGGTACATACCCGGGCCGCCGTCAAAGTACGGGTGCATGTGCTGTTCGACCGCCACGTCGCTGGCCAGGCTCGGCGGTCGATATTTGTCCATCTCCTGCCCACGGACCCAGGCGAACTGGTGGAATCCACGGTGAAAGTTCATGGAGGGCTTCATCTGGTGGTAGACATCGGCGACCAGGCCGGTGCGGTAGCCGGCGTGGGCCATGATCTCGCTGGCGGTCACCCGCTCCTGGCGAATCGGCTCCCAGCCGGCCCAGGGCACCGTATCGCCCTTCATGCTCTGGTGGCCGTGGAAGGGGAAGACCCGCTTGCCGGTGTGAATTGCCCGTCGCGCCTGGATGGTCGGCAGCGCCTCTGGATAAGCGTTGGTGAAACGGGCCGACTCGGTCGCCAGCGCGTCCAGGTTGGGCGTCTTGATCCAGTCATTGCCGTAGCAGCCGACGTGATCGCGGCGCAGGGAATCGATCATTACCACGACAACATTCATGCTGGCCTCCCCGAGGACTCTGTTTGGAAACTGAAACAGGCCCTATTCAAGCGTAACGGCCGGGCCGGCGCCAGCGGGGGCGGCTGCCGTGATCATGAACCGATGACGTCCCGTACTTGCCAACCGCGTGGATCGGCTTGCCCCGCTAGCCGTCGTCCTCCAGCAGATCCCACAGCACCGCCCCCTGGCTCTGGGCCGGTGGGCGTAGGCCGAACAGATGTGCGATCGTAGGCGCGATATCGATCATGCGCATCAACCCCGTCTCTTCCCAGTCCCGCTCGTAACCGGCTTTGAAGTCCGGACCGGCCGTGACAAGGCAGCCCATGTTTGTCAGCAGGCCCTTCTCGCTGGTCGGAATCTGCGATCCGTGCAGCGCCTCCCACGCCGGGCCGATCGCCTCCTGGTTCCGCGGCGTGCCCCAGCCGAACCCGCGGTTGAACGTGAAGATCACGTCGCCGTTGTCGCGGCCCCAGATGCCGATGACCTGGGCGTCCTGGAGTTTGAGCGCCAGTGCCACCACCTTCTTGCCGGTATTCGGATCGCGCCAGTCCTGCAGCGCGTCGATGATCTGCTCCTGGACCAGTTCGTAGTCCTCAGGCGCGACGCTGCCCTGCGGTTCGCGGCCCTTCAGGTTCACGAATATCTCGGAGCCGCGCTCCGGGATCAGGTAGCTCCGGCTGGTCGCGAAGTCGATATCGCCATCACCGCTTTTCAGCGAAAGCAGACCCTTCTGCTCGAGCAGCGCCGGGATGCTGGCCCAGCGGTGCGCCGGGGCCATCGCGTGATCGGCGTTCAGGAAGACCCAGGTATCGTCATCGGCGAGCTTCAGGTACTCGCCCAGGACCTCGTCGGCGACCACGAAGGCCTTGCGATGCGCATCCAGGTGCCAATCGACGCGGTCCGGGTCGTGCTCCGGCCCCCGCGGGTCCAGCGGGTTCACATGGGCATGGTTGATCGTGTCGAAAAGATGCCAGTGGCAGAAATGCAGGTCCCAGCCGTGCTTCTCCTGCACGTAGCGCGCCGCCCGCGCCAGCCAGAGGCCCTGATCACGGTATTCGTCCAGACATGCGTCCAACTCGGCGTCCGTCGGCCGCGGACTGGTGCTGAAGATACCGGTGAACGGGCCGAAGCGCTCCACCAGTTCGGCGGCCAGTTCCGGCGGGTCGGTGAAACCGTTGGTCCGGTGCGCCTCTGAGCGCAGAATCCGCACCCCGTGGCCGTCGGCGCCCATCCAGCGCAACCGGTAGGCGACCTGGTGACTCTTACCGGCCTCATCCGGGAGATTCGCGTACAGCCAGTCGCTCCACGCCCCCTCCGCCACCGCCACCGGCTCGCCGTCGCCAGCGGCGCCGGTTGCCCGCACGACCGCGGCTACCCCGGCACCTTTCACTATCACCGTGCCGAGCGCCGGCCAGTCGGCATGACCGGCCACGGTCAGATCGGCCACCTGTTCGCCGGCCTCACCCGGTCGCGTGGCCACGGTGGTCAGCGGCGCGTCGGAGCCGGTCTCGGCCAGGTTGGTGGTGGTCGGGTCCAGCGCGCCGGCTGCGGCCGCCGGCGTGGTGGCGGCCAGGTCGGCGCCGATCTCGTACAACTCGGGGAAGGCCAGTGCGAACGGCGGGTAACGAAACCCGGGCGCAACGACGTAGCCGCCGGGGATGCGTGAGGGCCACGAAGACGGAAAGAACCCGGCGAAACAGCGGAGTCCGGCGTTTCCGGCAACTTCCCAGATTGTCTCCGCACCGATCGCTCCCGAGTCCTCCGCGCGCAGTCGCGGGGCGTCCCACGGATCGGCCTTGGCCCGCACGCTCCAGCCACCCAAGCCGTGCGTGCCGGTGGTCGCTCCGGTCAGGACCGAGGCCCAGTTGGTCGGCGTCCACGCCGGGATCGTGCAGAGCAGGCGATTGGCGGAGCCGCGCTCCAGCAGGTCCGCGAAATTCGGCAATATCCCTTCGGCGTTGAACTTCCGCAGCAGCAGAAGATTCATGCCGTCGAAACCTAGGTGCAGCAGTCGCTTTCCGGACACCGGACGCTCCCTTCTTGGATGGGGAGAGCATTATGCCGGAACGGGCACTACTCGCGGAGGCGCGCGATCCGTTTCCGGGCCCGCCGTTTCAGCTTCGCATCGGCGTCCGAAGCAAGCACCGCGCGGAAATCCACCAACGCCGCCTCGGACTCGTCCAGGTCTTCGTGGGTCGCGCCGCGGTTGTAGAACGCGCGGGGGTCGTCGGGAGCCATTGCGATCGCTCGCGTGTAGTCAGCCAAAGCGTCATCCAGCTGATCGTTGGCGCGATAGGCGCTGCCGCGGTTCAGCCGGGCGCTGGCGTTCTCCGGGTCCAGTCGAATCGCCTCCGAATAGGCGAAGATCGCCGACTCCGTGTCGCCGTGTCGCATGGTCGCCACCCCCAGGTTGTAGAAGGCATCGGCGCTGGTGGGGTCCAGTTCCACGGCGTCGGCGAAGTTGCCCACGGCCGCCTCGATGTCGCCCTGCCGCCCGTTGATTCGACCGATTTCTAGGTGCGGCCGGGCGTCGGCGGGATCGCGATCGATGACGGCCTGGTAGTCGCGCACCGCCAGTGAATACTGCCGCAGCTTGCGGTAGGCGCGGGCGCGGCTCAGGTACGCCGCCTTCGCGTCCGGCTCCAGCCCGATCACCTGCTTGAAGTCGGCGATCGCCTCACGCAGCTTGCCCTGGTCTTCGAGCAATCGGCCCCGCGCGAAGTAGGCGTTGAAGTCCTCCGGGGCCAACTCGATCACCTGCGCGTAGTCGGCGATCGCCTCGTCCGGCCGGTCGAGCCCGATATTCGCCATGGCGCGCCCGGACGCCGCCACCGGGTCACCGGGATCGAGCCGGAGCGCGGCGTCGAATTGCACGAGCGCTTCGGCGAAGCGATCCTCGGCAAGCAGCGTATAGGCGGTCTCAAGCGGCTCTGCGGTCATGGCTCCCGGGTGCGGTCTCGACGGAGGAATCTCCCGGGATCAGTGTACACACGGGGCGGGCGAAGCCCCGGAATGCCTGCCCCTGCTCCGCGGGCGCGGCGGGCGCCTCCGCCGGCTCGGCCTGCCACGTTGAAGTGATCCCGGCGTCGACAAAAGCCTGCACGATCGCCGGATCGAAATGACTCCCGGATTCCTCTCGTAAAATCTCCAGCGCGCGTTCGGCGGACCAGGCCTCGCGATACGAACGGGCCGAGGTCAGCGCACCGAACACATCGGCCACCGCGATGATGCGGGCGTCGAGGTGAATCGCGTCGCCCTTGACCCCATCGGGGTGGCCCGAGCCGCCCAGCCACTCGTGGTGATGGCGAATGCCGGGAATGAATTCGTGCAGGGACGCCACACCTTCGACGATGGAGTGCCCGGCTGCCGGGTGGGCGCGGATGGCGGCGCACTCGGCATCGTCGAGCGGCCCCTCCTTGTTGAGGACATGCTCCGCCAGCGCGATTTTGCCGATGTCGTGCGGCACCGCCGCGTTCCGAAC
Source organism: Chloroflexota bacterium (assembly GCA_030744875.1). Classification (GTDB taxonomy): domain Bacteria; phylum Chloroflexota; class UBA11872; order UBA11872; family VXNJ01; genus JASLPR01. Next base: position 2,367 of record JASLPR010000010.1, on the reverse strand, counting down.
CCGCTCCACCTCGCCCCGCGGGAGCCCCTATTCAGTGGCCAGGTCGGTCGAGTAGTCGGCAACCCGGGAGGAGTGGCCCCGGGTGTACAGGTCCTTCGCCTCAACCGCCGCCACCAGCGCGATCGTGACTTCGTTGAAGTTGTCGGTGACGCGCTCGCAGGCCTCCCGAACGCTGAGCCCGTCAAACATCGTCGAGAATTCGCGGGTGCGCCGGAACTCCAGCAACAGGGCGTAGGCAACCACGCCAAATCCGGCCAGTAGCAGGATGTGATAAATCCACCAGCTGGCGTGCCAGATCGGGGAAATCATCATAAAGACCTGGGCATCAATGAAGAGGATCGCACCCAGGATCAGGGCCACGACCACGCCGGAATCCCGTCGCCGCAGCAGCCGCAGATACTGCAGGATGGCCCCGGCGAACAGAACCACATTGATCGCCATCACGGTTGGAATCAGCGGAAAGCCCGTCTCGGCGCCGAGCGCGGACCCGTAGCCGTAGCCGTACCCGGCAGAGTCGCCGGTTACAGCCGCGACTCCGGGCATTATGGCGGGTTCCACGAAGAGTAGGACAACGTAGGCAACGTAGCCGACCAGCCAGGCCGCGCCGATGGCCCAGCGATAGCGGACCAGCAGGCGCTCGAACCGGTAGTTGTAGGGGCTTGCGCTGAGACCGAAAAACAGCGCCCCGATCGCCAGGCTGGTGGGCGGCGAAGTCGAAAAACTGGGGTGCGACACTCCTAGCAAGACGTTCTCCGTGGCCAGCGAATGCGGCAAGAACACACTGCCGATCGACAGCAGGCCCAGCCCGGCGAAGAAGACCCAGATATCGTCACGGCCGACGGACGCCCGCAGCACCACCGCCGCGGCCAGCAGTCCCACCACCGCCGCCAGGGAAACAATCCAGAAGTGGAATGTGGTCGCCTGGAGCCGAGGGTCCAGGTCGGGGACGGATCGCAGCAGGACGAAGACCAGCAGCGGCCCCATTAGCGCAACCAGCGCAGCTATCAGGAACTGGGGGCGGCGGACGGCAGCGGGGCCGGGCGCCCGGGACGGACTGGTGCTCAAGGTAGGTCTCTTTGCCTCTTCTCTCGGGGCGCGTTTACCCCAACCGGCGTCTCAAGAATACGCAATATCGCCACCCGCTCCCACGGCGATTTTGGGCCCGCGCCCGGGTTCGCGGAGTCATCGATCGCCGGCGACAGCGGTGCGTACGGTCATCCCGGATCGGCTAGCATTGACCCCGGGGGCCGCGCCCGATCGCAGTCCGCGAATCGACCCGACACCGCAGCCCGTAGAGGAGCCCATTGGCCCGCACTTCCCGGCGAATCGCGCTTTGACGGAGACCGGCTAGCCCATGCCGCTGATGCAGGCGGCCAACAACCCGCAGTTCTTCCTGGCGCTGGCGGCGTCATTCCTGGTTGCGATAACAGTGCACGAAGCCGGCCATGCCTTCGCTGCGGGCTGGCTGGGCGACGCGACGCCGCGTTTTCGCGGCCGGCGGACGCTGAACCCAATCCCGCACCTGGATGTCCTCGGCACCCTGGCCCTAGTGGTCTTGGGCTTCGGTTGGGGAAAGCCGGTGCCGGTAAATCCCACCAATCTGCGGGGCGGCCCGTTGCGGGGCATGGCCCTCGTCGCCATCGCGGGACCGGCCGTGAATCTGTTGACCGCCATCGCTATCGCCGTGCTGGACCGGACCGGGATGATCGACGGCGTCCAGTGGGAATTCGGATTGATCCTCCTCGCCACGCTGTTCCAGGTCAGCATACTGCTGGCCATCTTCAACCTCATCCCGGTCCCGCCCCTGGACGGGTTCACGCTCTTGCTGGCGTTCGTCGATCGCGACACCGCCTACCGGATACGTGCCGCGAACCGACAGATTACGATGGTGTTCTTCGGCATCATCCTGTTGGCGTATTTCCTGCGATTTGATCTGCTGGGCAGGGTGATCGGGCCGCCCGCCAACTTCATTGCCCGACTCATCCTCGGTGCCTAGCTACCGCATCGGACAGTTCCTGCGCGCTCTTCGTAGTCGTAGCCCAGCCGCACTATCGACAGAGGTGAACGCCCTGCTCTCGGAACGAGAACTGCAACTGTTCCGCCGGATGGCGCCGCCGGACCAGGCGCATTCGCTGGCCGTGTTCCGACGCCTCACTGAAGTTGCCCCCGACAATGCCGACCTGCATCGCGCCGGCCTCCTGCACGATGTCGGCAAAGGCCTGCCCTCGCTGACGCAGAGAGTCGCCTACGTGCTGATCAACGCGACTCGGCTCACCCCGCTGGCCGACCCGGGTAGAATTGTACGGAGAAACTTTCGCGGCGGACTAGCGGCCATGGCTCGCCAGGCAGAGGTCGGGGCAAGGTTCC
>JASLPR010000009.1 GCA_030744875.1 Chloroflexota bacterium | reverse complement strand
CCGTTTCACCAGGTCTTCACGGCGGAACGGGCGGCCTATAAGAATCTGGTGGACGGGGTGCTGCCGCCGCTGACGGCGACGACCCGGAATCCGTACCGCGAATGGATTGGGGCGCAGATCAGGGCCGACGTGTTCGGGTATGTGTGCGCGGGCGACCCGGAGGCGGCGGCGCTGCTGAGCTACGAGGACGCGGCCCTGTCGCACGTGAAGAACGGCATCTACGGAGAGATGTTCGCGGCGGCGATGGTGGCGGCGGCGTTCGGGGTCGACGAGCCGGAGGCGGCGCTACGGGCGGGAATGGCGCAGATTCCGGAGCGCAGCCGGCTGTACGAGGCGCTGGGCAACACGATCGCCTGGAGCAAGGATCACGACGACTGGCACGATGCCCTGGCGCTGGTGATGAGCCACTACGGCGAGTACCACTGGGTGCACACGATCAACAACGCCTGCATGGTGGCGCTGGGACTGATGTACGGCCGGGGCGATTTCGGGAAATCGATTTCAATCGCGGTCGAGTGCGGCCTGGACACTGACTGCAACGGGGCGACGGTGGGTTCGGTGCTGGGGGCGATGCACGGGGCCGGGCAGCTGCCGGGCGAGTGGATCGACCCGCTGAACGACCGCGTTCGCAGCATGGTGGCCGGATTCGACAACAGCCGGATCGGCGACCTGGCCCAGCGCACGTTGTGGCTGGCGGTTTCCTAGATTTGGGAGCGGGTCAGGCTAAGGGCTGGCCGTCCAACTCGGACGGCGTGACGACGCGGTGCTCGGCGGCCGACCGGTAGGCGGCGTGGATGAGGCGCAGGGTGCCCAGATTGTCCTGTTCGGAAGGGTCCGGGTCGGTGTCGTCTTCGATGGCGCACATCAGCGAGGCCATGGGACCGATGAAGGCGTCGGGTACGCGCCGACGATGCCGTTGCCGCGGTCCATGTCACGGGGAAGGGGCGGGTTCCAGTCGAGATCCAGGCTTAGGGCGTTCAAAGGTCGGGTTCTCCGTCGGATTAGTGCTCGGCTACGATCAAGATGCTACGTTATCGGACGGACCGGCCGGGAACGCAAAGGCGGAGGCCGGTTGAGCGCCGGAGTGGTCGGGGGTTAGGGTACGCCGTCCACGGAGCACTTGCCTTCCGTAGTGGTGGGGATCGGGGCCGGCCCGGGCGAGAGTGGCTGAACAAACTAAGACCGGAAAGGGATCGACCATGACGAGTGACAACGGAGGCGCCGGCGAGCGGCGCAGCAACAAGGTGCTGAAGGGGATTGAGCGTGCGCCCCATCGCTCGCTGCTGCGGGCGGTGGGGGTGACCGAGTACGAGATGACCCTGCCCTTCATTGGCGTCGTCAGCGCCTACAACGAGATCATTCCCGGACACGTGAACCTAGACAAGGTGGCGGAGGCGGTGAAGGCGGGCGTGCGCACGGCCGGCGGGGTTCCGTTTCAGTGCGAGGTGCCTTCGATCGACGACGGGATCGCGATGAATCACCTGGGGATGAAGTACTCGCTGCCGTCGCGGGAACTGATCGCCGACTCGATCGAGACGATGGCGATCGCCCACGCCTTTGACGGGCTGGTGCTGGTGCCGGCGTGCGACAAGATCATTCCGGGGATGCTGATGGCGGCGGCGCGGCTGGACATGCCGACGGTGGTGGTGACCGGGGGGCCGATGCTTGCGGGGACGCTGGACGGCGAGGCGATTGACCTGATGACCGTCTTCGAGGCCGTCGGAAGGGCGGCGAGCGGCAACATCACCGAGGAAGAATTGCTGGCCATCGAGTCGGTGGCCTGCCCGACCTGCGGTTCGTGCTCGGGCATGTTCACCGCGAACACAATGAGTTGCCTGACCGAGGCCGTGGGGCTGGCGCTGCCGGGTGCCGGGACGTCGCCGGCGGTTTCGAGTCAGCGGATTCGCGACGCCAAGGAGACCGGCCGGGCCGTGATGGACCTGATCGAGCGCGGGGTGACGGCGCGCCAGATCGTGACCGAGGCATCGCTGCGCAACGCCCTGGCGGTGGACGTGTCGCTGGGCGGCTCGACAAACACGGTGCTGCACCTGCTGGCCATCGCCCAGGAGGCCGAGATCGACCTGACGATGGCCGATGTCGGGAAGGTGTCGGCGGAGACTCCGCACCTGACCAAGCTGAGCCCGGCCGGGCCGGCGCACATGCAGGACCTGGACCAGGCCGGCGGCATCCAGGTGGTGATGAAGGAGATCGAGCGAGTGCTGGATACTTCGCAGGTGGGCATCAACGGGAAGACCGTCGCCGAGAACATCGCGGCCACCGGCAAGACCAACGGGAAGGTCGTCAAGCCCTGGGCGGAGGCCTATTCGCCGACCGGAGGATTGTCGGTGCTGTTTGGTTCGTTGGCGCCGGATGGGGCGGCGGTGAAGTCGCACGCGGTGGATCCGAAGATGCTGCGGCACCGGGGACCGGCGCGGGTTTTCAACGGCGAGGAACCGGCGACGAAGGCGATCATGAGCCAGGACTTCGAGGCCGGCGATGTGATCGTGGTGCAGGGCGAGGGCCCGCGCGGCGGACCGGGGATGCGGGAAATGCTGTCGCTGACGGCGATGATCTCCGGGATGGGCATGGACGACCGCGTGGCGCTGCTGACCGACGGGCGGTTCTCCGGAGCCACCCGCGGGGCAGCCATCGGGCACATCTCGCCGGAGGCCGCGTCGGGTGGTCCGATCGGCCTGCTGCGCGATGGCGATATGATCGAGATCGACATCCCCGGCGGCCGCTTGGATGTGGATGTGAGTGCGGAGGAAATGGAGCGCCGGCGGCGCGAGCAGCCGGAATGGACCACCAAAGTGAAGGGCTACCTGGGCCGCTACGCACGGATGGTGACCTCGGCCGACACCGGGGCGGTGCTGCGGTAGCGGCGTTTGGCCGGGTTGGACCTGGTCGGGAAGATTGTGGCATTGGATGACGGACGGGCGGTGTTGGATGAGCTGGTCGCGACGGCGGCGCGAGCCGGGTTCAACCTGGTGGGAGCCGGCAGCGTGGTGCGGTTCGACGAACGCAGCCCGGCGGGCCACCGCCTGACCGAGGCGGTGGACCTGGCGGAGCCGCGCACGGTCGTGATGATCGGCTCCGGCGGGCCGGGCTTCTGGCGGACCTTCAAGCAAACGCCGACGACCGCCGACTCCGACGAACTGAGGCGGGCGGATGGCTCGATCGACGCCTATTCGACGATGGTGGTTCCGCGACTGGCTCAAACCGTGGCCGCTGCGGGGGGGCGGAGCGAAGTCTTCTACCCGTTCGGCAGCCCGGGGCGCGACGTAAGCTTTAGGCGCCTGGCGGAGCACTGCGGGTTCGGCGTGGCCGGGACGGTACTGGGGACGGTGATCCATCCGGAGTTCGGACCGTGGGTGAGCCTGCGCGGTGCGCTGGTGACGGACCTGGAGCTTCCCGAGATGGGCGAAATTGAGGGCTACGAGCCCTGCTCGGGCTGCGTGCAACCCTGCGTGACCGCCTGCCCGATCGGGACCTACGACTCCGGAACCTGGGACTTCGCCGCCTGCGTGCGCTACCGGCTGTTCGAGGACGGCTGCCCGACCGGCTGCCTCTCGCGGCTGGCCTGCGTGGTCGGGCCGGACCAACGCTACTCCGACCAGGAGTACGGCTACCGCCACGAATTCACGGCGGCCGCCCGGGAAAACCTGGCCCGCATTTACGGCTGAGGCGGGCGTACCGGGGCCGGTTCGCGCGGCGCGGGCGCGGTCGAGTTGGCCCGCCCGCGAATGCCGCCCGGTGACCGGACATTGACCCGCCACCAGCTCCGATTCACCGGTCTGTGACATCCCGTCGATAGGCTCCCGTCGACGATTGAAATCATATGTTCGCGGATCCCGCGCACGGCTCTGAACGGCGGCTTGCCGCCAGGGCCGATGGGTGCCGCGAAAGCCAGAAAGCGAGACGAGCACTACCGAAGGATGTCTACCATCTCATTCACACTTGGGAGGAGCAGCTGCCGCTGCGGAAACTGATTAACCGGGTCGAGGATCGGTGGCTGATCGACGCTCGCTGGCTGGTGGTGCTGGGAGCGGTGCTGATTCAGTTGGCCCTGGGCGCTATCTATGCGTGGGGAGTCTTCACCGGTGACCTGACTGACCCGGCCGGTCTCTTTGGCTTTAGCGCCACCCAGACGCAGTGGATCTTCTCGCTGGGGCTGGCGATTTTCGCGGTGGTGACCATTTTCGCCGGGTGGCTGGAGGCGCGGATTGGCCCACGGCCGGTGGCGATTCTGGGCGGGGATCGGGCTGGCCTACGTGGCGCCGATCGCGGTCGGGATGCGCTGGTTTCCGGACCGGCGCGGGCTGATCACCGGGTTGGCGGTGGCCGGGTTCGGATTCGGGGCGCTGCTCTGGGTGCAACTGGCCGGTAGCTGGGGGAACCTGCTGGCGAATTTCGGCGTACAACGAACGTTCCTGATCTATAGCTTTGCCTTCGGCGGGATGGTGCACCTGGGCGGTCTGTTGATGGCCAACCCACCGCCCGACTGGCGACCGTCGGGCTGGGACCCGGTGGAGGCCGCGGCGACGGCGGAGGTCGGGGAAGGGCGGGGGCCTTCCGAAATGCTGCGCACCCGGCAGTTCTATTTCATCTGGTTGGCGTTTACGTTCTCGGCCGTGGCCGGGCTGATGCTGATCGGAATCAACAAGCTCTACGGCCGTGACGCGCTGTTCGCCGGTGGCGGGTATATCGACCTGGCGGCCGCCGGGGCGGCGGCGTCCATGGCTTATGCGCTGGCCTTCGCGCTGAGCAACGGGCTGGGCCGGATCGGCTGGGGCATGATCTCTGACTCGCTGGGCTGGCAACGTTCCATCGTGGCGATGACGACCGTCCAGGGCGCGGCGATGATTTCCTTCTACTTCCTGGGCGACAACATCGTGATGCTCTACCTGCTGCTGGCGATCACCGGGTTCAACTTCGGCGGTAACTTCGCCCTGTTCCCGATCGCGACGGCGGGTACGTTCGGCGCGAAGACCGTGGGGCTGAACTATGGCTGGATGTTCACCGCCTACGGGGTGGGTGGCCTCGCCGGGCCGGTGATGGCCGGAGCCTTCAAAGACGTCGGCTCAGGCAGCGGTGTGGAGGTGTGGATGCTGCCGTTCCTGATCGCCGGTGTGCTTTGCCTCTGCGCGGCGCTGTTGACCGCCGGGGCGGGGCGGCCAAAGCCGCTGGTCGGCTAGCCGGAGCCGACAGCAGACCCGCGACAACGAAGAGCGGCGACCGATGGAGGTCGCCGCTCTCTTCGTTGGCAGTCCGGAGTGGCGCCTAGCTCAGTGCGTCCCGCTGGCGTGCCAGGCGCGCGGCGCGGTCGTCGACGAAGCGCTTGACGCCCTCGAAGATGGAGTCCTGGTCGAGGCGCGATTCGGCGATGACGTCGGGCTCGGTGCCGCCGGTGCGCCAGCGGTCGTCCCAGTCGGAACTGAGCGAGTATTCCTCGGCCAGCGGTCCCAGATTGTCGACCGGCGGCACCCGCTTGGTGCCGGTGGTGACGAACATGGAGTCGTAGCGGGTGGAGGCCGGCAGGATACTCTCGCGATAGGCCTCGGGCTGATTGGCGAACAGCTCTTCGCTGATGACCGAGACGATCCGCACGTTGAGCCCGGCTTCTTCGATGCGGGGAATGATCGCCACCAGGTTGAAGCTGGAACTGGAGCCTTGCACGAAGACCGTGCCGGCCGGTTCCTGGCCGCGAGCGAAGTCGCGGATCAGGTACATGCCCTTTGCCGCCGCTTTGAGGTCGGTGTCGGCGAACGTGGAGCGGTTGGCGACCGTGAAGTCGGGCCGCGCGACGTGGATGATGATGATGCCGGTTTCCTTGGTGTTGACCGCGTGGTCGACCGCCGCGAAGTAGCCCGGGGCGACGTCGTTGTAGTCCCAGAAGTTCAGGTTGATTACTTGGCCGCGCGGGAACAGCGTCCAGACCTGCGGGGCGAAGATGCCGAAGTGGGTGCGGGCGTCGGCGGCGGTCTCGGGGCCGGAGTGGCCGGCGAGCACCGTGACGACACCGATGGCAAAGGGGCTGTCCTGGTTCTGCTGGCTGTAGACCCGCAGGGGGGTGTACATCAGCGGGGTGAAGGAGCCGTAGGTGCCGGAGAGGCCCCAGACGCCGTTGTGCACGGCCGGGTCCTTAGACAGGCTCTGGGAGGTCAATCCGGCGATGGCGGCGGCGTTGCCGGCTTCCTGGATGCCGGCGTTTAGCTCGGTCCCGGAGGGGTTGTCGCCACCGCGATAGGGGCCGCTGAAGTGAGCGGCCGCGACGTTAATGGAACCAGACAGGTCGGCGGCGATTGTGAAGAAGCGATTGTCGGTTACGTAGTTGAGCCACTTACCGATCTCGGAGATGGCGCGGCGGGTGCCGGCGGTGCTGCCGGCCTTCTCGAACAGCGTGACCGTGCCGGCCTCCCCCGCGCTGGTCACATCCTGCGGTTCGGTGGGCAGGTTGGCTACCTTGAGCCGGGCGTCATCGAACGGGTCGGTGTCGGACGCGAGCCGGTGGGGCATGTCGTCGTCGAGCGTACCGGCGATGTCGACCAGGCGACCGGTGAGCCAGTCACGCAGGCCGTCGGTGCTGTCCAGAGCGGAGAGCACCACATCGATGTTGGTTTTGAACTGGATGAGGCGCTCGCGCTCGCTGGCGGGGGGGCCGTCGGCGAGACCGACGAACTTGACACCGAAGCGATCCTCGAAACTTTTCGCCAGGGCCTGGACGTAGTCGCCGTTCATCGGGAATCCGTAGGCGTGGCTGGGATAGCCGGTGACGCCATCGACGCCGCTGATCTTGCCGTCGGTGGCGGTGGGCCACCAGCCCTTGACGGTGTCGCCGATGGCGATCATGGGACGGCGGTCGCTGGTGTTCCAGTCTTCCATGGCCTTCATCACCGCGATGACCTGGTCGAAGTCGTTGCCGTCGTCGATGGTCAGGACGTTCCAGCCGTAGGAGGACCACTGGAGGGGCATGGAGTAGCCGTCGGCGTACTGGTCCTCGATAACGCCGCCAATGAGGGAACTGTCGATGCCGGCGTTGTTGTAGGAAAGCAGGATGCGCAGGCGCTTGCCGACTTCCTGGGCGGTGGCGATGGTCTTCATTTCCTGGGCGTGCCCGGCGGTCATGGCGAACTCGCCCTCAAGCGCGATTACCTTGGCCGTTTCGGGGGCGCCGGCGAAGTCCCAGAAGAGGGCCTTGCCGGCGGTGGTGGCGCCGCCGACGCCGGAGGGGCCGCCGTTGACGTCGTTGGTGGCGTCGATAGTCTCGGAGTGGCCGGAGAGGGCGCGGATGCCGCGGGCCTTCGCCCCAGCGAACAGCGGGTCGCCGGTGAGGTCGAAGTCCTCCAGGAGGCTGTCCATGGCGTCGGCGCTGCGGCGGAAGCCGATGGCGTCGTGGGCGTAGTAACCGGTGTTGGGGTCGACTTTGAACTTGTCGTCGCCGGTGGCGGCGTGCTGTCGGGCGAGTGCCTCGTAGAGGACGATCCAGAGCCCGTAGGCCGAGGGTACGTTGTGACCGCCGGTGATCATGAAGTTGTCGGCGTAGGGGTGCTTGGGCCGGCGGATGTCGTAGCGCAGGCCGCCGAGATCCGGGCCGGCTAGGTGGGAGGCGACGTTGTACTGGGTGTACGCGAGGGGGCCGCCGTAGTGGCCCGTCTGGGCATAGTTGCACATCAAGACCCAGGTCATGTTGGTGATGAAGCTGACCTCTTCAAGGCGCTCGCGTCCATAGTCGGGGATCGCAACGTTGTGATCGGTCGCCACTCCGCGAGCGTCGACGGTGTTGATACAGACGGTTTTGGATCCGTTGCTGGCTGCGGACATGTTCCGCTCCTTTATCGCTTTCGGGCTCAATCTGGAGCCCCGGTTTGCATGTGTTTTGATGGAGTGACCCCGTCTCGGGTAGAGAGACCGGTCACCGTGTCCCGCTGATTGGATTCCGATAATAGCCTTTTGGCCGGGTTGCGGTAAGGAGAGCGGAGCGAATTGGGCCGCTGACGGGCGGTCGGGCGAAATCGGCGGCGGGGCGGGCGAGCGGCGATTCGCGTCCTTCATTCGCCGTCATATACTCGATGGTCGGCGCCGGGACGGATCGTGCCGGGTCGCAGTGAGGTGGAAGCCCGTAACGACTAGCCCCGATAACCCGCCCGCGAGCCCCCTCGCACCCGAGCCAGCCTCGACGGCGGCGGTGCTGCGCGGGTTAGTCCTGCCGCTGTACCTGCCCGGGTTCATGATCCTGATCGGGCAGGGCATGTATGCCCTGACGGTGCCTTTTTACGCCGATGAATTTGGGGTGAGCTTCATCCTGATCAACGTCGCGATCATGCTGACGCCGTTCGGGAACCTGGTGGGCAATCTACCGGCGGGGTACCTTCTGAGCCGGATGGTCCCGTGGAAGGTCATGATCCTCGGGTCCTCGATCCTGGGACTGAGCTCGATCGCCACCGGCGTCCTGGACGCCTACCCGGCCCTGCTGGCACTGCGGTTTGTGGGCGGCTTCGGGCTGGCGCTGGCCTTCCTGTCGCGTTACACCTTTGTGGCGGAAACCGTGCCGGCGATCCACCGCGGGCGGGCGAGCGCGATGTTCGGCGGGACGATGCGCCTGGGGCTCTTTACCGGCCCGATGCTGGGCGGCTTCGTGGGCAACCGCTTCGGATTGCTGGCGACGTTCCACGTGGCCGGAGTGCTGGCGCTGCTGGCCGCCGCTTTGATGCTGGTGATCGACGAACCGCCACACCCGCAGAATGGCCGGGAGCGCCGATCGGGGATGTTCGGGCTGGGCGCGCTGCACCTCTTCCGTACCCGGGCGGTGCTGGCCGCCTGCTCGGCGCAGATCGTGGGGCAGTTGATCCGCGCGGCGCGTCTTTCGATCGTGCCTCTGTTCGCGGCGGTGGTCCTGGAACTGGACTTGGCGACGGCCGGGCTGATCATCGGGGTGTCGGGCGCGGTGGACATGGCGATGTTCCCCATATCCGGGTACGTGATGGATCGGTTTGGCCGCCGCTACAACTCGATTCCGTCGTTCTCTTTGATGGCGGTCGGGATGGTGGTGCTGGCGCTGGCTTCCAACGCGGAGATGTTGTGGGTGGCGGCGCTGATGCTGGGACTCGGCAACGGCCTGGGGTCGGGCTTCATGATGACCCTGGGCGCCGACCTGGCGCCGGAGGGCTCGAAGGGCGAGTTCCTGGGTCTGTGGCGCTTCATCGGCAACTTCGGCAACTCGTCGGGTCCGCTATTTGTGGGCGCGGTGGCCGACTTGGTGGGGCTGAACCTGGCGGCGGCGATGGCGGCGGGGTTCGGGGTGGCGGCCGTGATGTTGTTGGGCCTGGTGGTGCCGGAGACCTTGAAACGGGATCCGCTGGCGGTGGTGGAGGCGGAGGCGGCGGAAGCCTAATCGGGCAGGTAGCGCGCGATGAGCTCGGCAAGGTGCAGGACTTCGGTCGCTTCGCCGCGGGCCGCGCCGGCGCCTCGTAACTGCATGACGCAGCCGGGATTGTCAGTGACCACGATGGACGCGCTCGTGCCAGCGGCGTGGTCGAGCTTGCGCTGGGCCAGCCGGCCGGCGATCTCCGGGTGATCGAAGGAAACGACCCGCCGAACCCGCAACAGAGATCGGAGTCGTCCATCTCGACCAGGTTGAGCCCGAGGACCTCGGTGATGATCCGCCGTTGCTCATCGACAGTTCCGAGGACGTGGTTGGTCTGGCAGGCGTCGTGATAGGTGATGGTGGCTTCCGCGGCTCCGCCCGCCAGGGCGCCTGCCGGAATGTTCGCGACCCGCGCCATGAATCCGGAGAAATCTACCAGGCGCGCGGCGACCGCCGCCGCCCGCGCGGCCCAGGACGGATCGTCGCAAAAAAGCCTCGGGTAGTCCTGCAACATGGCGACGACGCAACTGGAACTGGAACTCAGGACGTGGTCGGCGGCGCACTGTTCCAGAGCCTCGATGAGGCGCCGGGCCGGCTCACGAGCGGAGTCGGGTTCGCCGGCGTTGATGGACGGCAGCCCGCAGCAGGCCGGCAGATCGGGGAACGCGACCGTCGCGCCGCATGCCCGCAGGACCCGCACGACCGCTTCGCCCATCGCCGGGTAGAGGCGATCTGTGATACAGCCGGGGAAGTAGGCGACTGTGGCATCGACGGCGACACCGGGGATGCCCGGGCTCGCTGGACCGGCTGCTAGATCGTTGGTGCGCGCGGCGAACGTGCGGCGCACCGGTGCGGGCAGCCGCCGCCAGCGGGTGCCTAGGCGGGGGATCGGGAGATTGGGCAAGAATCCCTTCCGGCCGGCGATTCCGGCGAGCAGCCGGCCGGCGAAGCGAGTGGCCCCGGCGCCATCCTGCCATGCGCGGATCGCACGCCGCTTCATTCCACTGGACTTCTGGGCGTTGGCGCGGCCCCGGACTTCGTTGATCAGGTCGGGCAGCGGGATGCCGACCGGGCAGACCGTGGCGCAGGCGCTGCAACCGGCGCAGAGCGACTGGGCCTCGGCGATGTTTTCGAGTCCGTGATGAAAAGGGGTGACGACGAGGCCGATGGGACCGGCGTAGACGTAGCCGAAGGGATGGCCGCCGACGATGCGGTAGGGCGGGCAGACGTTGGCGCAGGCGCCGCACTTGATGCAGCGCAGCGCGACGGCGAAGTCCGGGTCGGCGCGCATGGCGGAGCGGCCGTTGTCCACCAGCACGATGTGGGCTTCTCCTGGCCCGTGGGCACCGAGCGTCGGGGTGGACTCGACGTCGGAACTGCGGCTGGGGCCGGTGATGTAGGAGACGTAGGAGACGTAGGTGGAGATCTTCTGGCCGGTGGCGCTGCGGGTCAACAGGGGCGGCACGGAGGCCGCGTCGGCCAACGAGGCCACCACTTTCTCGATACCCACGACCACGACATGCACCGGCGGCAGGCTGGAGACTAGGCGGTCGTTGCCCTCGTTGGTGACGATGACGATGGTGCCTGTGTCGGCAATGGCCAGGTTGGCGCCGGTGATACCGATACCGGCGTCGATGAAGGTCTGGCGCAGCTCGTCGCGGGCGAACGCGACGAGCGACTCGCGGTCGGATTTGACGTCTTTGCCGGTCTTTTCGCGGAACAGTTCGGCCATCTGCTCGCGGGTCTTGTGCAACGCGGGGACGAGGATGTGCGACGGGGCTTCGCCGGCCAGCTGAATGATGTACTCGCCGAGGTCGGTTTCGACCGTGGTGACGCCCGCGCCTTCGAGGTGGGTGCCGAGGTCGATCTCCTCCGTGGTCATGGATTTGCTCTTGACGGCCAGAGTGGCGCCGGCCTGCCGGGCGATCCGGGTGACAATGGCGCCGGCCGCCGCGGCATCCTCGGCCCGGTGGACGACCGCGTCGGCGGCTTCGGCGTTGTGGACAAATTCGTCTAGCAGCCCGGGCATGTGCTGGACGTGATCGGCGCGGAGGTCGCGCAACTCGTGCTGTTGGGCGGCGAAATCCTGGTCGGCCAGCGACTCGCGGCGGCGTGCGGCGAGTCCCGGCAAGGAGCGATCGAGGGCGGCCTCAAGCTCGGTGTCGGCCAGGGCTCTGGCGAGGCGGTGTTTGAAGGGCTTGCGCATGCTCGGGTTCTGTAAAGTCGGCAATGGTCAGACGGCCGACTCTACGCGAGAATGCCTCATCCGGGTATAAGTTCGCGCCCCCAGGAGGCAGGATGGTCTCATTCGTCGTGAACGACACCTGTATCGCCGTTGTCGAGGGCGACCTGACCGAGCAGGACGTGGATGTGGTGGTGAACGCGGCGAATGAGCGACTAAACGGTGGGGGTGGGGTGGATGGCGCGATTCACCGGCGCGGCGGACCGGCCATCATGCACGAGTGCGACATTATCCGGAATGAGTCCGAGGGCTGCCGGGTGGGTCAGGTGGTGATGACCACGGCCGGAGATTTACCGTCCCGGAACGTGATCTACACCGACGGCCTGGTCTGGACCGGCGGGGATCGCGATGAGGACAACCTGCTGGCCTCGGCCTATCGCGAGAGCCTGGCGCTGGCGCGGGACCGCGGGCATCGCACGTGGCCCTGCCGGCGATCGGCACCGGGGTGTACGGGTTTCCGTATAGAACGCTCGGCGGCTATTGCCCTGGACGCCGCAGTCGCGTCCACCGATGGCGGCGGCCTGGAAGAAATCCGGATGGTGCTGTTTTCGGCCGATGTCTACGACCAGTACGCGGGAGTGGCAATGAGTAACTACGGGGCGATCGACCGCCGCCGGACCGGGTAGGGCGGGGCCGGGGGAGCCGGCAATTAACCCGGGGGATGTGGGCGGGCTGGATTTTGCGGCGCGCGCAAAGCATCATGCGGGAGCGCAGGCGGGGCCTCCGCCGTCCAGATCAAGGAGACCAACTCGTGGCCTGGGAATTTGAACTGATCGCGGACGGTTTCTCGCTGACCGAGGGCCCGGCCTGGGACGGATCCGGGCTGGTCTTTACGGACATCAACAACAGCCGGCTGATGCGCTATGACGCCGATTCCGGAGAAGTCGCCATTCTTCACCCGGAGTCGGAACGGACCAACGGTCTGATGTTCGATCCTCAGGGCCGGCTGTATGGCTGCTCGCAGAACCGCGGCGCGATCGTGCGCTTCGAGCCGGATGGCGCGGTGACCACGATCGTTGGCGAATTCGAGGGCAAGCGCCTGAACAGCCCCAACGACCTGGCGATCGACGACCAGGGACGCATCTGGTTCACCGACCCCCGCTACGACGACCTGGCGCCGCCGGTGGAACTGGATCACATGTCGGTCTACCGGCTAGACCCGGGCCCGGATGGCGACTGGTCGATCGATCGGGTGACCTTCGACGCGACCCGGCCGAACGGCATCCTAGTGCCGCCGGATCAGAGCGAACTGTATGTGGCGCAGTCGGATTCCACCGGGGACGCGAAGCGTGAACTGCGTGCCTATCCAATCCGCGAGAACGGCGTTCTGGGCCGGCCGCGGGTGGTGCACAATTTCTTCCCCTACCGCGGGATTGACGGTATGTGCTTTGACACCGCGGGACACATCGTGGCGACGACCGGGAATCGCGCCGGCGGGCCCGGCCCGATGATCACGGTCTTCGAACAGAGCGGGCGGATCTTGGAGACGCATCCGCTGCCGGTGGACAGCCCGACGAACTGCACGTTCGGCGGGCCGGACCTTTCCACGCTGTACGTGACGACGATCGGCGGACATCTCCTGCGGGCGGAGACGGACCGGCGCGGTCTGCTCCACTACCCACCGGCCTGATCGGGTGCGGGAGCGCGGCGAAGGATTGGAACGATGAGTGGCTACCGGGTGCCCGCGCTGTTTGATCTACGGGTGCCGATGCGGGACGGCGTGGAATTGTCGGCGGATGTCTACCTGCCGGCTGCGGATGATCCGGCTCCGGCGGTGGTGGTGCGCACTCCGTATGGCAACCACGTCGAGGATGGGGTGGTCGCTCGGGCGCTGGAGTTTGCAGCGGCGGGATACGTCTGCGTGGTGCAGGACGTCCGCGGGCGGTTCGATTCGTCGGGCGAGTGGTACCCGTTCAGGAGCGAGGCTACGGACGGCAAGGACACCCTGGACTGGGTGGCGGAGCAATCCTGGTGCAATGGGCGGGTGGGAATGTCGGGCGGCTCGTACCTGGGGATCGTGCAGTGGGCGGCGGCGATGGAGGGCCTGGCGCGGCTGGACTGCATCGCGCCACGGGTCGCCCCGCGGGATCTGTACGCGGGCATCTACTACAACCAGGGCGCGCTGAATTACTACACGGCGCTTAGCTGGAACACCATGAACAACGCCGCGGGGCAGCAGCCGGTGAATATGTATGACTGGGATCGCTAGTTCCGGGTTTTGCCGCTGCAGGAGGTGGAGGACGCGGGCGGTAAATCGATGCCGCACCTGCACGACTTGATTCGGCATCCGAGCCGCGACACTTACTGGGACGTGCCGGGCTATACGGTCGATCCGCAACGGGTGACCGTCCCGACCCTGATGTACAGCGGCTGGTACGACATCTTCGTGAAGGGAACCTTCGAGACTTTCATGGAAATGCGGGCCCGGGGCGGCTCGCCGGAGGCGCGGAAACCACGCCCGGTGTGCGGTCCGTGGATCCACCAACTCAACGTCTCGACCGAGGTCGGGGACGTTGAGTTCGGCCCGGGCTCAACGTTCGACCTGGACGGGCTGGAGCTTCGCTGGATGGATCGCTGGCTGAAGGACGAGCGCAACGAGGTGGAGCACGAGGCGCCGCTTTTGCTTTACATAACGGGTGGAGGCGGTTGGCGGGAGGAGCACGAATGGCCGCTGGCGCGGACCGACTGGCAGAAGTGGTACCTGCACTCGGACGGCGACGCGCCGACTTGCCACGGTGACGGCTTGCTGTCGGTTGAGGCGCCTGGCGACGAACCGGTCGACTGCTTCACTTATGGTCCCGATTCGCCGGTGCCGACCATTGGAGGGAACACCTGCTGCTGGCCGGAAATCGTGCCCTGGGGGCCATGGACCAGCGGCCGGTGGAAGAGCGGCCGGATGTGCTGTGTTACACCTCGCCGCCGCTGGACGCCGACATGGAAGTGACCGGGCCGATCAAGGTGACGCTGTTCGCGAGTTCGTCGGCGCCGGATACGGATTTCACGGCGAAGCTGGTGGATGTGTACTCGTTCGGGCGCGCGGTGAACATCGTCGACGGGATCGTGCGGGCGCGGTATCGCGAAGGCCCGACGGATCCAAGCCCGATCGAGCCGGGCAGGATTTACGAGTACAAGATCGACCTCGGGCCGACGGCCAACGTGTTCCGGCGCGGGCACCGGATCCGGCTGGAGGTGTCGTCGAGCAATTTTCCGCACTACGACTGCAATCCGAATACCGGGCACGAGTTTGGAAAGGACGCCCGGGTGCGGGTGGCTGAGCAGACGGTATTGCACTCGGATGCGTACCGCTCGCACGTGGTTCTGCCGGTGGTGCGGGCGCCTTAGAGCGCCCCTGGGCGCCCGCTGCCCTCGAGGTCGCCGCTGTGTTAAGCCCTATACATACCCGGATGTACATAATTATATTCGGCGATGAGTGCGGTTCCCCAATATCCTGCGTCGCGGAGTTTCCGGCGGCGATCAGGGCGGCGAATCGGCTGCCGGCAAGTGATTTTATGAATTGGAAAACATTGATCAACCTCCAGATCGGGCTGGAGTACCGGGTAAACGGGGCCGGGTTGTTGGTGCCTTTTGCCGGGTCGAGGGAGCAGGCTTGGTTCATCTGCTACGCCGGGGATTTCGGGGAGCGGCGGTTCTACCGGCACGATCTTGACGGGGAGCTGCGGCTTGAGTTGGAGGGGTTTCCCGAAAGGGCGGCTTTTGAGGACTTGGCGGCAGTGGAGAGAATCCTGGGAGATCGGCTCGTCGAGCGTGCGTGGGTGGGGTGGTCGGGGACGGTTCCGGTTGGGGCCGTCGTTGCAGGGGCCGGGGAGGTGCGACTGCTGAGAAGGGGAGATCGATCGGTGGTGGAGGCTTCCGGCCTGAAGTTGATCGGGGCGAACGCAGATGGGCTTTTCGGGGACAGTTCGGCCGGAGGTCGGGAGCGGCCGGCGGCCGGGGCGTTTGTTGATGGCGCCCTGGTGTCGATCTGCGAGTCGTCGCGCGAAAACGAGGCGGCGGCGGAAGCCTGGGTTCAGACGGCGCCGAATCACCGGCGACGAGGCTGCGGACGGGCGGCGGTGGCCGCTTGGGCTGGGGCGATCCAGAAGAACGGCAAGGTGCCGCTCTATAGCTATTCCGAGGAAAACGTGGCTTCGGCGGCGCTGCTGCGGAGTCTGGGTGGGGAAGAGTTCGCCCGGGTGGTGGCCTTCGCCTAGCCGGTGATGGCGCTCCGCGTGGCGGCGCTGGGCGGGAGCTGGCTGGAGCCCATCAGGTAGGTGTCGATGCCGCGCGCGGCGTCCCGACCAAGGGCAATGGCCCAGACGATCAGCGATTGGCCGCGAGCCATGTCGCCCGCGGCGAACACCCCGTCGATGCTGGTCATCATGGCCGAATCGACCGCGACATTACCGCGCGGATCGAGATCGACGCCGAGATCTTCGAGCAT
Organism: Chloroflexota bacterium; assembly: GCA_030744875.1. Lineage (GTDB taxonomy): Bacteria > Chloroflexota > UBA11872 > UBA11872 > VXNJ01 > JASLPR01. The sequence goes on along the minus strand of JASLPR010000009.1, from coordinate 6,500 downwards.
GCCGCTGCGCTCGGGCGAGATGAACCCCAGCGCCAGCAGGACCAGATGGGTATCGATTTCGAAGCCGGAACCCGGGAGTTTAATCATCGCGGGCCGGCCGGTCTCGTCGGGTGGGCCCCACTTCAGTCGTACGGCGTGGAGCTTCTCGACCGAGCCGTTGGCGCCGCTGAATTGCTGCGTGAGGATGTTGTAGTCGCGGATGCCGCCCTCTTCGTGGGACGAAGAAGTGCGTAAGATCGCCGGCCAGTAGGGCCAGGGGTTGTCGGGCCGGCGCTCGGCGGGCGGCTCGGGCAGCAACTCGAACTGGTGCACGGAGCGCGCGCCCTGGCGGTGGGAGGTGCCGACGCAGTCGGCCCCGGTGTCACCGCCACCGAGCACGACGACGTCTTTGCCGCGGGCGGTGATCAGGTCGGCGGGCTGGATCTGCTCGCCGGCGACGATGCGGTTCTGCTGGCTCAGGAACGTGACGGCCGGGTAGATGCCCTCCAGGTCGCGGCCCGGCAAATCGAGATCGCGGGCCAGGGTGGAGCCGCCCGCCAGCAGGATGGCGTCGTAGTCGCGCTGCAGATCGGCAACCGGGAGGTCGTGGCCGACGTTAATGCCGGTGCGGAACTCGATCCCTTCGGCGCGCATCAGGTTCACGCGGCGGTCGACGATGTTCTTTTCAAGCTTGAACTCGGGGATGCCGACGCTGAGCAGTCCGCCGATGTAGTCGGCGCGCTCGAAGACTGTGACCAGGTGGCCGGCGCGGTTCAGTTGCTGCGCGGCGGCCAGCCCGGCGGGCCCGGAGCCGACCACGGCGACTCGCTTGCCGGTGCGGGTTTCGGGCGGCTCGGGCACGATCCAGCCATCGTCGAAACCGCGTTCGACGATGGCCTTTTCGATGCTCTCAATGGTGACCGGGTCGGTGTTGATGGCCAGTGTGCAGGAGGCTTCGCAGGGCGCCGGGCAGATACGGCCGGTGAATTCCGGGAAGTTGTTGGTGGACAGCAGCGTTTCCAGTGCCTTGCGCCACTGCCCGCCAAAGACCAGCCGGTTGAACTCCGGGATCAGGTTGCCGAGCGGACAACCGACATGACAGAAGGGCACGCCACAGGTCATGCAGCGGGAGCCCTGCGTGGCGATGTCGGCCTCGGGCCAGGGCCGGTAAATCTCCTGCCAGTCGCCGACCCGCGAGCCGGGCTCGCGCTGGGACGGGACCGCGCGGGGATGCTTGAGGTAGCCGCCGCTGTTAGTTGTTATGGATCAACTCCATGGCTTGTCGCTCTTCTTCCTCGGTGCGCCCGGCGCGCTCGGCCATGACGCGCTTGTAGTCGCGGGGCATGACTTTGACGAACTGCCCGAGGGTGGTGTCCCAGTCGGCGAGGATGCCGGCCGCGACGGTGCTGTCGGTGAGATCATGGTGTTCGGCGATGAGCGAGCGCAGCAGGGCGATATCGCCGGCTTCGTCTACCGTCTCAAGGTCGACCATCTGCCGGTTGCAGAGGGACGCGAAGCTGCTGCCGCGATCCCAGACGTACGCTTCCCCACCACTCATGCCGGCGGCGAAATTGCGTCCGGTGGACCCGAGGACCACGACGACCCCGCCGGTCATATATTCGCAGCCGTGGTCGGCGACGCCCTCGACGACCGCATGAGCACCGCTGTTGCGGACGCCGAAACGCTCGCCGACCTGCCCGCGCACGAACATCTTTCCGCCGGTGGCGCCGTAGAGGATGACGTTGCCGGCGATGACGTTGTCCTCGGGCACGAAGGTGGCCGCGGCCGGCGGCACCAGGACCAGGCGGCCGCCGGACATGCCTTTGCCGAAGTAGTCGTTGGCGTCGCCCTCGACGCGCACGTCAAGCCCGCTGGCCAGGAACGCGCCGAAGGACTGGCCGGCGGAGCCGTGGAACCGGCAGCGAATAGTGCCCTCGGGGAGCCCGTTTTCACCGTAGCGGCGCGCGACCGCCCCGCTGAGCATGGCGCCGACGGTGCGGTTGGAGTTGCGGATCGGCAATTCGATCGTGACGCTCTCGCCGCGCTCTAGGGCCGGCTCGGCGAGTTCGATGAGTTTGCGATCGAGCGCCTCGTCGAGGCCATGATCCTGTTCCTGAATCTGGTGCCGGGCGAATTCTTCGGGAGCGTCGATCGGCTCGACCAGGTAGGAAAAGTCGAGTCCGGAGGCCTTCCAGTGGTCTATCACCCGCCCGGTGTCCAACCGGTCGACCCGGCCGACCATCTCGTCGATGGTGCGGAAGCCCAGCTCGGCCATGATCTCGCGCAGGTGCTCGGCGATCATGAAGAAGTAGTTGATCACCGCTTCGGGGGTGCCGGTGAAGCGCTTGCGCAGCTCCGAATCCTGGGTGGCGACCCCGACTGAGCAGGTGTTGAGGTGGCAATTGCGGAGCATGATGCAGCCAAGCGTGATGAGCGGGCCGGTGGCGAACCCAAATTCTTCGGCCCCGAGCAGGCAGGCGATCGCGACGTCGCGTCCGGTCTTGAGCTGGCCGTCGGTCTGGACGACGATGCGGCCGCGGAGGTCGTTTTCGACCAGTACCCGGTGGGTCTCGGCGAGCCCCAGCTCCCAGGGCAGGCCGGCGTGCTTGATGGAACTCAGCGGGGAGGCGCCGGTGCCGCCGCTGGCCCCGCTGATCAGCACGACATCACCATGGCCCTTGGCCACGCCGGCGGCGATCGTTCCGACGCCGACTTCGGCCACCAGCTTAACGTGGATGCGGGCGCGGGAGTTGACGTTCTTCAGGTCGTGGATGAGCTGGGCGAGGTCTTCGATTGAGTAGATGTCATGGTGGGGCGGCGGCGAGATCAGCTCGACGCCGGGGGTGGTGTGACGGATCCATCCGACGTATTCCTCGACCTTCCAGCCGGGCAACTGGCCGCCCTCGCCGGGCTTGGCGCCCTGGGCCATTTTGATCTGCAGGTCGGTGGCGTTGACCAGGTAGTTGGTGGTGACGCCGAAACGACCGGAGGCGACCTGCTTGATGGCGCTGCTGCGGTCGTTGCCCTGCTTGTCAGGTTCGTAGCGGCGGTAGTCCTCGCCGCCCTCGCCGGAGTTGCTGCGGCCGCCGATCCGGTTCATGGCGATCGCCAGGGTCTCGTGAGCCTCTTTGCTGATGGCGCCCAGCGAGATGGCGCCGGTCGAGAAGCGGGTCACGATTGCGGCGGCCGGCTCGACTTCCTCAAGCGGGATGGCCGGCGCCGAGCGGTCGAAGTCCAGCAGGCCCCGGATGGTGTAGTAGTCGCGCTCTTCATTGTCGTTCAGGGCGGCGAATTCGCGGTAGAGGTCCGTGTCGTTCTCACGGGCTGCACGCTGGAGCCGGGTGATGGTTTCGGGGTTGTACTTGTGGCGCTCTTGGCCGCGAATCCACTGGTATTGCCCGCCGACGGGCAGAACCTGTGAGCTGGCGATGTGGCGATCCGGGTAGCCCGCTTTGTGGCGCCGGCGGGCCTCCTGCTCGAGGACGCCGAGGCCGACGCCCGACAGCCGCGAGGGGGTCCAGGTGAAATGGCGCTCGATGAGCTCGTGGCTCAGTCCGATGGCCTCGAAGATCTGGGCCCCGCGATAACTCTGGAAGGTGGAGATGCCCATCTTGGACATCGCCTTGACGACGCCCTTTTCGGCCGCCTTGATGTAGCTGGCTTTCGATGCCTCGGCGCCGACGCCGTCGAGGGAGCCGTCGCTCGATAATTCGTCGACCGTCTCAAGCGCCAGGTAGGGGTTGATCGCTCCGGCTCCGTAGCCGAGCAGGACGGCGAAGTGATGGACTTCGCGCGGCTCGGCGGACTCGAGCACGATGCCGGCGCGAGTGCGACTGCCCTGGCGAATTAGATGGTGATGGACCGCCGAGACGGCCAACAGGCTGGGGATCGGCACGTGGTCGGCGTCGACTCCACGGTCGCTGAGAATCAGGATCGTGCAGCCCTGGTCCACGGCGGTGGCGGCCCGCTGGAGTAGATCGTCGAGGGCCGCGGCCAGCGCCCCGGGGCCCGCGTGGCGGTCGAACAGGATGGATAGCGTCTGCGGGCGAAGGCCGGGGCGGTCGATCTGCTGTACCTGGGCGAGTTCGCGATTGGTCAGGATCGGGCGCGGCAGGCGCAGCTGGCGGCAGTGCTCGGGGGTTTCGTCGAACAAATTCTGCTCGGAGCCGATGTAGGTCTCGGAGGCGGTGACGAGTTCTTCGCGGATGGCGTCGATAGGCGGGTTGCTGACCTGGGCGAAGAGCTGTTTGAAATAACTGAAGAGCAGCGGTGACTCCTCGGACAGGGCGGCCAGTGGGGCGTCGTTACCCATGGAGCCGAGGGGCTCCCCGCCGGTGGCGGCCATGGGGCCGATGAGCACGTTCAGATCCTCGGTGGAGTAGCCGAACGCGCGCTGTCGCTGCCGTCGGGTGCTCGGGTCGCCTTCGTAGTGGGCGCCGGGCGCGGGGAGATCGGCAAGGTCGGTCTTGTTCGCGGCGAGCCACTCCCCGTAGGGCCGGCGTGCGGCGAGGTCGTTCTTGAGCTCTTCGTCGCCGATGATGCGCCCCTGCGATGGATCGATCAGGAACATGCGTCCGGGGCTGAGCCGGCCTTTGTAGGCGACCTCGGCGGGCGGAATGTCGAGGACGCCGGTTTCGGACCCCATGACCAACAGGTCGTCGGTGGTGACGGTGTAACGGAACGGGCGCAGGCCGTTGCGATCGAGAATGGCGGCGACGCGGGTTCCGTCGGTGGCCGCGATGAGCGCCGGCCCGTCCCAAGGCTCCATCAGGGCGGCATGGTACTCGTAGAAGTCGCGCCGCGCGGCCGGCATGTCCGGGTTTCGCTCCCAGGCTTCGGGAATCATCATCATCAGCGAGTGCGGCAGCGAGCGCCCGGTGTGCATGAGCAGTTCGAGGGCGTTGTCGAAGCCGGCGGTGTCGCTGGCGCCGGGGATGATGATGGGGGAGAGCTTGGCTATGTCGTCGCCGAAATCGGGCGAGGCGAACATCGATTCGCGGGCGTGCATCCAGTTGATGTTGCCGCGCAGGGTGTTGATCTCGCCGTTGTGGACGACGTGCCGGTAGGGGTGGGCGAGCTTCCATTCGCCCAGGGTGTTGGTGCTGAAGCGGGAATGGACCATGGCGAATGTGCTGACGACGCTTTCGTCGCGCAGGTCGTGGAAGAAGTTGGACATTTCGTCGCAGGCGATCATGCCTTTGTAGACGATCATGCGGGCGGAGAGCGAGCAGATGTAGAACTCTTCGGTGGCCGCGCGCAGGGCCCCGACGGCGCTTTCGATGGAGTTGCGGATCACGTAGAGTCGGCACTCGAACGCCTCCTCGCTGAACTCTTCTCCGCTAAACCCGACGAAGAACTGCCGGATGGCCGGTTGCCGGCCGCGGGCGACCGGGCCGACGGCGTTGCTGTTTACCGGAACGTCGCGCCAGCCCAGGAATTCCTGGCCCTCAGCGGCGACGGTCTGCTCGATGATGTCGCGGCAACGCTCGCGCAACCCCGGGTCGCGTGGCAGGAAGGTCATGCCGACGCCGTATTCGCCGGCCGCCGGCAGCGCCACGCCGCTGTCAACCGCGACCGCCCGGAAATGCTCGTCGGGCAACTGGATGAGGATGCCGGAACCGTCGGCGGTGTCCGGGTCGGCGCCGCGGGCGCCGCGGTGGTCGAGGTTGACCAGGACTTCGACGCCCTTGCGGATGATTTCGTGCGAGCGCCGGGCCTTGATGTTGGCGACCACGCCGACGCCACAGGCGTCGCGCACGCGCATGGCGTGTTCCAGCCCGCGGTTGGGCTTCGTGTGCTGGTCGGCGCGATCAGTTGTCGGCGATGTTGCGGTCAGTCTGATTCCTCGCTGTCCGGGCCGGCCCCGGCGGTTGAACTCATTCTTCTGCTCGGCCAATGGCAATGCCACGATCACCGAAATGCGGTTGCCCGCAGGACGATCGGTGCTATTCAGCCTCAACCCATGCCGGGGTTCCGGCTTGCCGACCTCTGTGAGAAGGCGCCTCGCCCCCCGGGGCAATGGCACTCCAGCCACCGCCGCCCGCGACGCTCACCCGCGGAACCGTGAATCTTACCGAAGTCGGCGATTCAATTCAGCGGCCCGGCCCGGTGGCGGATTACCGGGGTCGCAATTCTGACTTCCCGGAGCTCCGAACCGACCACCGAAGTGGCCCCGGAGCGCCCCACCGGGTCAAGTATCCGTAGGGAGTGGACCCCGCGCCAAATCGGAGATGGAAGCGGACGCGAGGGACCGGCAACCGCCGGCGGCGCGGCTAGAGGTCCAGGTAGTCCTTGAGCGTCTGTGCGCGGCGCGGGTGCCGGAGCTTGCGCAGGGCCTTGGCCTCGATCTGGCGAATGCGTTCGCGGGTGACGTCGAATTCGCGGCCGACCTCCTCAAGCGTGCGGGTACGGCCGTCGTCCAGCCCGAAACGCAACTTCAGTACCTTCTGTTCCCGGTCGGAGAGCGTATCGAGGACGGCGTTGACGGCCTCTTTGAGCATCTGGTGCGAGGCGGCGTCGGC
>JASLPR010000008.1 GCA_030744875.1 Chloroflexota bacterium | reverse complement strand
CTCCGCCGACACCTCCGATGGGGTGGTTGGATCGGCGACTTCCACCATTTCTTCGAGCCCGCCCCCCACCTCGTCCCGGTAGGCCAGCGCCGCCTCGTAGCGGTGATGCCCATCGCCCATGTACAGCGGCGCCTCGCCGGCCGCCGCCAGCGCCGCCGGCGGCACCGTCTTCGGATCGACCCGCCAGATCCGGTGGCCGTCAAACCAGTTGCGCTGCACCCCGGCCAACTCCGGCCCCGCGGCGACCGCCTCGAGGAATCCGCGCAATTCGCGATCCGGGTCGCGGGCCACCAGTATCCCCAGGCTGAACGTAGCCCGTAGCGCCCGCAGGTGGCGCAATCGCCCCTCGCGCGGGCCCGGGTGGGTGCGCTCGTGGGGCAAGATCTCCTTTTCGTCCCAGTCGTGCAGCGAGCACAGGCACACCAGTCCCAGCTGGGTCAGGCGCCGGCCGTGGTGCACGAAGTCGTGGCCCAGCACGTAGTAGGCCGGCTCCGGGTCGGGGACCAGCGCGCCTTCGTCACGCCAGCGGGCGAAGAGGTCGGCAGCGGCCTCGTAGTGGTCCTGGTCGGGGGCCGGAGTGACCGCCGGCAGTTCGAGCCGCAGCACGTTGTGCGCGCTGGCCGATAGCAGCTTGTGGGTCAGGCGGTCGTCAACGGCGTCGTAAGCCGTGGCCAGCAGGCTCCCGGTAGGCCCGCAGACCTCTTCCCGAAAGCGCAATCCCCGAAACGGCGCGATCCGCGGCAATGGACCAGTCCCCTTCTTCTTGATTGGCTGCCGACGCCGGCCTGGCACGAACCGGACCCTAGCGGTCTTTGGCCCGGCGCGCTACCCGGTAGGGCTGTCCGGCCTCCGGTAGCGGGTCGCTTAGGGACTTTCGTCTACCGGGCTGGCCGATCGCCGGCCCGCTTCGGTCGCCGGTAGTGGGTCATCACCGCGTAGGGAGCGCCGGCGAGCTTGCGGCCGACCGCCAGCGAGGCGGCGTTCTCGGCGGCGGCGCTGTAGAAGGCCACCCGACCCGAGCGCCGCACCGCCTCCACCCAGGCCGCGGTGACGGCGGTGGCGTAGGCGCGGCCGCGATACCTGGGCAGGGTCTCGACTCCGGCCTCAGCCGCTCCGTCGCCGGAGCAGGCGCAGCAGGTCACCGCCACGGCACTTCCGTCACGAACGACGGCAAACCCCGGAAGCCGCCCTTCCAGACCCGTCCCCAGTCCTGAGAATTCGGCCAGTGCCGCCCGGTCCAGGGTCGCAATGTCCACCACGTCAGGCGGTTCGCCGCCGCGCTGACTCGGCTCCATCACGAAGGCTACGTAGACCTCAGCCGCCGCATCGCCCATCCGCAGCAAGCGCCGGTATTCGCGGTCGAACGCCGGCGGGGCCTCCAGCGAAGCAGTCGCCGTCTCGCGATCCGCCAGTGCGGTCAACTTCGCCGCCAGATCGTCGGACAGATCGCCGCGCAGCCGAACCACCACCACACCGTCGGTCCGGCCGATAGTGAGGTCCGGGGCCGGGTTGCCGTGGCGATCCACCGCCGCCAGGCGTCCTTCGGCGTCGTGCTCGAACAGGGCGGCGTACTCGAGTTCCAGCACCGCCGCCGGCTGCATCTGCTTTGGCTCCTCAGCCAGCGGACTAGCTGGCGGAGGGCGGGGAGTCGGCGTCGGGCTCGGGTTTCACGAAGATGCGGATGATGATGAAACCAATCACCAGCAGCACCACGAACGCCAGCGCCAGGATGTCCAGGTAGTCGTCGATCGCCTGCTGGATGGGCTCGCCGAAGATGGTGATGAGCAGGCCGACCAGGAAGAAGCGCCCGGCCCGGCCCAGCAGCGAGGCCAGCATGAAGCGGCGGAAATCGAGCCGGAAGGCCCCCGCGCCGATGGCGAAGACCTTATAAGGGATCGGCGTGAAACCGGCGATCGCCACCGCCCAGACGTCGCGCTGCTGGTATTGGCGCTCGACGAAAAGGATCTTCTCCTGGGAGAAGAACTTATCCAGGATCGGCCGGCCGCCCCTGAGCCCGATGTAGTACCCGAGCACCGCTCCGAGCAGCGAGCCGGCGGTGGTGATGGCGGCAAAGCCGAGCGCGAAGGGCACGTTGGCGACCGCCAGCAGGATCATCAGCGGATCGGGCGGCAACGGGAAGAAGCTGGACTCGAAGAAGGCCAGCACGAACAGCGCGATGCCGCCGTAGGGGCTGTCAGCCCAGGCTTCCATCCAGGCGTAGAGGTCGTGAATCAGTTCCAGAAGAGGCTCCTGTCGGTGGGGCGGGGAGGGGCGGTCGCGCCCATTATCCGGTAAATGCTAGCCAAGCGCGGCCCGAAGTGCAGGGTCGGTATCCGGTGCGGGCGGATTTTGTTGGCGAGATTGTTACATCGCGGTGAACGCCCGTGACACGCCGGAGATACCTGTAGCCGATAATTTCTCCCATAAATCACTACCCCTTCCGTCCAAACTGCCCCCAGATGGACGGATCCCGGCCAGTAGGGTCCTACGGTCTTTGATCGCGGGACCCTCTGCCTTTCCGGCGGCAAACTGTCCTGTTTTCTCCGTCGGACGAGGTCAGCGAGAGCCAGCTCATGGCGCGGTCGTGAAGCTCCAGGAGCGCGAGAAAGCGGCGCCATCAACGGTGCCGGTCACGGTGGCCGTATAGGTCGTGCCGGCCTCCATCGGATAGCGCGGCACGATCCCCAGCGCCTTTCGCCACGTCGGGCCCTCGGCCAATATCACCTCGACGGCCACGCCGCCGGAACTGACCAGGCTCACCGCACCCCATTCGACCGACTGGTTGATCAGAAAACTGACCGTCAGCGGCGAGCCCACTGGGTTGGGCACCCCGGGTACCGGGTTGGGCGATTCGTACGCATACCAGAGCCGGGGAACGTCGGTCTGGCCGGGCCCCGGGTAGACCACCGGTAGGTCGAGCCCGGGGTCGTAGTTCTGGTCGAGGCCGATGTCAATGACCATGATCGCGCGGCCGTTGCCGGAGGCGGTGGCAAAGCCGATGGCGATGGCGCTGGGGTGCAACAGCGGCAAGCGGTGGAAGACCGTGGCGATGAAGAGGTCGATGTTGTTGACCGCGTCGGTATTGAAGGCGACGTCTTCGTCGACCCAGCTGTAGAGCGGATAGCCGGCGGCGACGGCGCGGTCGTGGATCGAGGACCCGGTGAAGCCGGGCAGGCCCGGGGTCTCGGTGTGCGCGCCGCCGCCGTTCTGGACGTAGTAGTCGGCGTGATTCTGGGTGGCCCGCACCAGGGCCGGGTTGGCGGGCAGCGGCAATACCCCGGCCAGCGCCCGGAAGTGGTTGATGCGATCGAGGACCGGGTCGCCGCTCGGGACCGGGGTCGGAGCAGCGGCGGGCTCGGGATCGGGCGGTCCGGCGCGCTCTTCGGGCACCAGCGCCGCCGGATCGAACAGCCCGGCCCGCACCGCCAGTTGCCCGCCATTGGCGATCAGCACGTCGCCGGGTTGGGCGAACTCGGTCTCGACCTTCCACAGTTGCAGCACCGCTCGCTGAAGGCGGATGGCCTCCATGGAGCCGTAATCGACCACCGCCGAGGTGGGCAGGCCGAACAGCCGGATCGGATCCTCGGTGGCATTGAAGAACGCCTCGATCGGCGGCGAGGCGGCCAGCAACGCCAGGCGGCCGACCTCGCGCGCGTGCAGGTCCAGGCCGGTCTCGTCGATCGCCGCCTGGGCCGGCACCAGCAGGTCTTCGAGCCAGGCGTCGCGGCCGGCGTAGTTGAGGTCGTCGAGGACGTTGACGAATTCGACAACGCCGGCGCCGGAGTGCCACTGGAAGACGACCTTCTGCATGACCTGGGTGACCAGGCCGTCGCGGATGAAACGCCCCGACAGCGGGTAGCCCATCCGCAGCAGCCCGCCCTCGTCCTGGTAGGTGGTCCAGAACGGGATGCCCTGCTCGTCGGTGACCCCGAAGCCGCTGCCGGCGGGCGAGCCGGCCGGCGCGCCCTGGGTGAAGAAGTGGCCCCCGGAAATGTCGTAGTCGGGCGGGGTCTCGGCACCGGCGGGCGAGCCGCCGAGCGCCACTGCCAGGACAAGGGCGCCGATCAACAAGGCGCATCGGGTAGGCCGGGTTTGTAGCTTTTGTAGCGACATTGTCTTCATCGTAGCAGCGGATCGGAGATTCCTGGGGCGGCTGCGGGGCCGCGCCGGGGCTACTCCGAGACGGCGTTGCGGATGATCTCGACCGTCGCGTCACCGGACCGGTCGGTGCGGACGGCGACGACATCGATGCGCCAGGTAGGCGCGGCCCAGTTGTATCAACCGCCGGGCCTTGGCCGGTGTGAGGGAATCCTGGGGATCGGCGTGGGCCCCGGCGGAGCGGGTCTTGATTTCGACGATGACGATCTCGTCGCCGTCCTCGGCCACGATGTCGATTTCGCCGACGGAGCAGCGGAAGTTGCGCTCGCGGATGCGATAGCCGCGCCGGTGCAGTTCCTTCGCGGCCAGGTCCTCGCCGTAGCGGCCGATTTCGATTTTCGAGGGCGGCCCGCCACCGAGGCGTTGCTGGATCCAGCGTTTCATCGGGATTCCGCCGCCTCAAGTGTCAGGCGCAGGGGAGCGAAGCTCCGGCGGTGCTCGGAGCAGGGGCCGAGTTCCGCCAGGGCCCTGCGATGGGCGCGGGTGCCGTAGCCGAAATTGGTTTCGAATCCGTAGCCGGGGTGCTGCCCGGCGCGGCGGCGCATCTCGCGGTCGCGGGTGACCTTGGCGTAGATCGAGGCCGCCGCAACCGACAGGCACTGGGTCTCGGCGCGGTCCAGGCTCAGCGTGCGATCCGCATAGCCGCAGTCTTCCGGCAGGCGGACCGAGTCGACGATCACCCGGTCGGGCTTCTCCGGCAGGCCGTCGAGGGCGTGGATCATGGCCCGGCGAACGGCCTCGGCGATGCCGTGGCGGTCGACCAGCGAGGCTTCGAGCGCACCGACCGAGATGGCCCGGGCGGCGTAAGTGATCTCGTTGAACAGATCGTCGCGTTGCCGGGCGCTGATCAGCTTGGAGTCGGTGGCGCGGCGCAGGCGGCGGCGGTTGCGCAGGACCTCGGGGCCCAGCAGGACGGCCGCCGCGTAGACCGGACCGGCCAGGCAGCCACGGCCGACTTCATCGACCCCGGCGATGGTCAGGGCGCCTTCGCGCAGCAGGCGCGCTTCGATGGCAAGGCGGCCGATGGCGGGCGGGCTGGCGATCCGGTTCCGGGCCCCTGGATTCGCCACAAAACTACCTAGCGGCGGGCCTCTTTGACCCGGGCGGCGCGGCCGACCCGGTCGCGCAGGTAGTACAGCCGGGAGCGGCGCACGCGGCCACGGCGGGCGACTTCGATCTTGTCGACCATCGGTGAGTGCACCGCGAAGACGCGCTCGACGCCGATGCCGTGGGAAATGCGGCGGACGGTGTAGCTTTCTTGAATGCTGGCGCCGCGGCGCTTGATGACAATGCCTTCGAACACCTGGATGCGTTCGCGCTCGCCCTCACGGACCTTGACGCTCACCTTAACGGTGTCGCCGACGGAGAATTCGGGGATGTTGTCGCGGAGATGTTCGGCGGCGATTTCTTCGATGATGGTGGACATGTTCGCTCCCGGCAGCGGCCGGCTGGTTGGGGTGATGTTCCGAAGGCGCGAGGGCCGCTCACGACCACCCCGGGGTGGAGTCCGGTGGATTGCTCGTGACCGCCCCGGTGGGGGCCGTTGGAACTGCTCACCCGGGAAAAGCGCAAGCGCCATTCTAGCACCTGCACGGCGGGCTGGCGCGTTGATTCGGAATGTCGCCGGAGGGCCGCGAGAAGTGCCGGCTACAGGGACGGCCGGGGCGATTTCGTGGCGAAAGCCACGTTCGGCGCGGCTTCACGGATATATAATTCGGGAACCTCCCGGGGACCGGCGATCGCCGGACCGTCCAAATCGCGGACTCTGTCTATGCCAAGAATCACGCGCCGCAAGCTAATTCGCGCCGGATCGCTGGGCGTCGTCGGACTGGCGGCGGCGGCGGTGGCGGGCACGGGAGTGGCGGTAGGAACCGTCGAAACGCGCTACGCCGGCCGCTTCTTCCCGGGGATGACGGTGGGCGGGGTGGACCTGGAGGGGATGACCTGGCGCGAGGCGTTGGCGCACTTCGACGGGGTCTGGTCGGGATTCATGCAGACGCCGTTGATCCTGCGCCTGGGCGAGCTCGAGTGGCGGCCGGCCGCCGACGAGATCGGCCTCAGCGTGGACTACCGAACGCCACTGGCCGAGGCTTTTGCCTTCGGACGCACCGGCGGCATCGCCGACCGGCTGCGCCAGCAAATGGAGACCGTTGGGGAGAGCCACAACTGGCCAATCAGGGTGGTGTATCGCCCCGGGACGCTGCACAAATACCTGGACGCGCTGGCGAACGGAATGCGTACCGAACCGGCCGACGCGACCCTCGACCTGGTCGAGACCGCCGCGGCGAAACGGCTGGTGCTGCGGCCCTCGCAGGAAGGGCGGCGGCTGGCGGGGCTGGAAGCGGCGCGGGAGTTCGACTTCGACCCGGGCCGGCCGCGGACGGTGCTGGTCGATCTGACCCTGGAGGTGGCCGCGCCGGACGTGGCGACCGACGCGCTGCGCCAGGTCGTGGACGGCGCCGGCGAACTATTGCAGGGCCGGATCCGGCTCGTATCACCGGATGCGGTCTGGAAGATCGACCGTGCCGAGCTGGCGTCGGCGCTGACGCTGGAGGACAACGACGGCGAGCTGACCCCGAAGTTCGTCTTCGGCGGCGACGAGTTCGGCGAGCTTCTGGACCAGATCGAGGCGGCCGCCTACCTGGAACCGGTGGAGCCGCGGATCAAGCTGGACACCGAGACCGCTCAATTCATGCACCTGACCGATCCGGCGAACGGGTCGTACCTGGATCGCAACATCCTGCTGCGCCGCCTGGAGGCGGCGGCGGCCGGTGGCGAGGCCAGCGTGGAGGTGCCCATCGTGGTGATGGAGCCACAGCTGGTGAACGCCAGTCCGGAATCGCTGGGCCTGACCGGCAACTTCGGCATCGGCACTTCGTACTTCGGTGGCTCGTCGTGGAACCGCGCCTACAACATTGAGGTCGGCGCGGCGAAGCTGGACGGCACCATCATCGAGCCGGGCCAGGTGTTCGACTTCAACGAAGCCCTGGGGCCGATTGGGTTCGAGACCGGCTTCGTCGAGGGCATGATTATCATCAACAACAAGACCATCCCGGGGATCGGCGGGGGCATCTGCCAGGTGTCGACCACGATGTTCCGGGCGGCTTTCCTGGCCGGGCTGCCCATCACCGAGCGGTGGCAGCACGTGTACCGAGTGCGCTATTACGAACTGGGCGACGGCCACCCGCCGGGGTTCGACGCGTCGATCTACCAGCCGACGCTAAATATGTTGTTCACCAACGACACCGACAACTACCTGATGATCCGTAGCGAATTCCATTGGGACGCGGGGCGGTTGCGCTTCTATCTGATCGGCTCGCCGTCACGCCGCCGAGTCGAGATGAACGCCTGGGCGACCGGGGCTTCGGAGCCGGGCGAACCACGCTTCGTCGCCAACCCGGAGCTGGCGCCGGGCGAGCGCAAGCAGACCGACTGGCCCATCTGGGGACTGAAGACCGGGCTGGAGCGGCAGGTCTTCCAGGGCGACGAGCTGTTGTTCGAGGATGAGTTCATCTCGAACTTCCGGGCCTGGTCGGCCCGGTGGGAAGTCGGCCCGGACGCCGAGGGGAATATCGATACTTCAGGACTGGAAGAGGACTAGCGGGCGGCGATGATATTGCGGCTGGTCGGTCTGCCGGTGGAACCGGGACAGGTCGCCGAGATGGAGCGGGCCTTCGCGATGGCCCGGCCCCGCATCGCGGCCCTGCCGGGCTGCCAGCAGGTTTCGCTGCTGCGGACCGGCGAGGGGGAAGAGCCGGACTTTCTGACGCTGAGCGTGTGGGACGGGCGCGACGACCTGGAGGAATACCGGCGGAGCGATCTGTTCCGGGAAATCTGGCCGGCGATCCGGGCGACGCTGCGCGATAAGCCCTGGGCGAAGACGTATGACTATGTGGCTGAGGACGGGGCGGAGGCGGAGTAGGCGGGGTAGCTGGTCTGTGGAGGAGGCGTATTCGCGCTTCGTGCTAGCGGATTAGTCCCAGTCGATGTCAGCTTCGCGGGCCGGTCCCCGGCCTCTTCTTCGCGAGCGCGAACCGGCCCGCCGGCACTAGTCCCAGTCGATGTCGGCTTCGCGCTCGCGGGGCTCGGCCAGGCGGCCCGCGCCGGCGTTGAAAACAGCGGTCAGCATCTTCGTGAGCTGTTCCAGATAGTCCGCGGCCAGAGCGTTGACCTCGCGGCCATCAACCCGGCGCGGCTTGACCCCGCCGAGTTGCCGCTCACCGACCGGCCGCACGCTCAACCCGGCGGCCACGACGTCGCCACCCTCTTCGCGCCAGGATTGGGCGTTACGATAGCGCGCCTGGCGGCGGCGGGTGTAGACCTCTTCGACCCACGGACGCATGGCGGCGAAGGCCTGGCCGGCGGCTATGTCGATGAGGGCGAACCGCGTGGCGAAGTCCTTGTTGGCCAAGTTGGGGCGCACGCCCCGCGCCAGCATCATCTCGTAGGTGTCGGCCAGCCATTCGGCGGCGGCATCGAGGGAGTCGGCAACGAAACTGGCGAAGCCGGTGAAGTGGTAGGCGACAGCCACGGGATCGTCGGTCGAACTCGCGCCCAGCTCGACGGCGGCGCGGGCGGCCAATCGATAGCCGCTGAGCGCGGCGGCCGCCAGCTCGACGCCGCGGTCGCGGTCGGCCTCGCGGTAGTGCGGGTAGACGGCGTCGCCGACGCGCGGGTCGAACCCGTCAATCGCCAGCTCAAGCAGCGGCCCGATCAACGGCCAGGCCCGGGGCCGGCTCTGTTGCTTGCGGGCGAATGCGTCGGAAAGCGCCATGTCCGAAACGGTAGCAGACCGGCTTCGCGGGCTCTCGTTTGGGACCTGAGCCCCGATTGGCCGCCCACGCAGTGGCCCACACAGTGGGTTTCTATTTGGGATTGAATGGGTGCCGGTAGCTGATGCTGGCTTGTGAGATCTGTGGTCGGGTCGGTGGTCGGTTGATTGCTCTCTTAAGGAAACGATGATTTCGCCGGCGAAATCTGGCGGCGGACAAAGCACAACCGCCGGGGCC
>JASLPR010000007.1 GCA_030744875.1 Chloroflexota bacterium | reverse complement strand
CCCCTCCGGCCCCCGCACCGGCGCGGCGCGCCACCCGCGCGGCGGCGAGTAGCTCCGGGGCCGCCCGTCGGATAGGTACGTCACCCGCCGCCCGAGCGGCTCGCCCGACGGCTGCGACGCCGCGCGGCGCGGGCGCGTCCCGCCGCAACAAGTTCAGCGGCGTGGTCGCCACCCTCGGCCACTGAGCCGACCGCGACGGCCCAGGCCTTTTCGTCCGCCGGGTCCACCAGCACCGCCGCCGCGCCCACCACCTCCGGCAGCGACGTGGCGTCCGAGCAAATCACCGGCGTCCCACAGGCCATCGCCTCCAGCGGATCCAGCCCAAAACCTTCGTACCGGGAAGGAAAGACGAACACCGTCGCCGCGCTCAGCAGCGTCGCCTTCTCAGCCTCCGGCACCGTCCCCAGCCAGGCGATCGATTCACCCACCCCCAATTGCTCGGCCAGGCGGCGGTAGTCGGGAAAGAGCGCGTCGCCCCGACAGGGGATGTTGCCGGCCAGGACCAGTGGAATCCGCTCCGCCGCCGGCAGCAGCGCCCAGGCCCGCAGCAACACATCCAGGTTCTTGCGCACATCCCCGGAGCCCAGGTACAGGGCGAACCGTTCCGGTAGGCCGTGGTGATCGCGGACGTCGGCGATCTGAGCGGCCGGCGCCGGCCGCAGGTCCTCATCGACCCCCAGCAGCGTCACCCGAATCCGCTCCGGTCCGATCCCCAGCAGGCGCTGCACGTCGTCGGCGGTGGCCTGCGAGTCGGCCAGGATCAGGCGCGCCCGGCGCGCCGCCGCCGCCACCGCCCGGTTGTAGAGCCGCATCCACGGGGATGCCGCGTACTCCGGCAGCACCATGCCGATCAGGTCGTGCACCGTTACGACGTCGTTCCTCCCGCGCAGCGGCGGGCCCAGGTAAGGAACGTGCGCCAGGTCGGCGCCGACGGCGGCGGTCGGGAAGCCGATCTGCTCCCACAGCACCTTGCCGACCCGGCGACCTAGCCGGGCATACACGCCGCGCCGCGGCACGATCGTGAACTCGTCTTCGCGGGCCGCGGCCACCAGCGCCCGGTGCAGATGTCGCAGGTACTGTCCCGAGCCGGTCAAGGGGTGTTCGGTGAACAGCCCGTTCAAGTGGACCTTCACGAAGCCGCCCACCAACCGCGGCAAGGATCGAAAAGCCTGAATGGCGCTCCTCGGGAGATCGCGGTACGGCGCCGGCGCGAGCGGTCGATCAGGCCTTGTTCACGCCGATGAATCGGCCAACCCCGTAGCGGATGCTGTCGTCGGTCTCGACCGTGTGCTTGAAATGAAACATCACCGCCAGCACCAGACCGGCGATCAGGAATTCCCAGCCGCCCGAGTCGGTCCGCCAGCGGCCGAAGAGCCAGAACACGATCGGCAGCGCCCGCAGCACGAGGGTCGTACTGGTGAATGTCCGTCGGGTCACGAGCAGGCCGGCGAACCAGAGGCCCAGCAGCGCAAGCGGGATCGGCGGCGAGATTGCCAGCGTCGCCCAGCCACAGGTGGTGGTTCCTTTGCCGCCGGCGAACGCCAGCCACAGCGGCCACAACGCCCCGGCGGTCACACAGACCAGCGCCACAAGCAATGCCAGGTCGCTGCCCGGCAAGAACCAGCGGGCCGCGAACACCACCCCGAATCCCAGTCCGGCATTCCCGATCACCGTCAATATCGCCGGCCAGAACCCCACATTGTGGTACGAGTTGTAGACCGTAATGTTCCCGCTGCCCAGCTTGCGCAGGTCCTTCCGCGCAATCACCAGGGTCCAGATAAACGCGAACGGCACCGAGCCCGCCAGGTAGGCGGCGGCGGCGACTATGAGGTAGTTCGCAACATCCGACAGATCGATCATCGCCCCTCCGGCGGGGTCTGCCGGCGCGCTTGTCACCGGTGCCCCGCAAGTTGATTTTACACCTCCGCGACCTGCCGGTAGATCGCATAGGTGGCGGCCGCCGAGTCTGCCCAGCCAAATGACCCGGCCCGCACCTCGCCAGCCCGGGTCAAGCGCTCCGCCAGATCCCGGTCATCCAGCACCCGGACAATCGCTTCACCAATCTCCGCAACGTCCAGCGGATCGACCAGTTCCGCCGCCGCTCCGGCGATCTCCGGCATGCAGGAAACCCGCGACGTAATCACCGGCGTGCCCATCGCCATTGATTCGATGACCGGCAGCATGAATCCCTCCGCCAGGCTCACCGCCAGCGTGACCTCCGCCTCTGCGTAGAGCGCCGGCAGCCAGCGGTCGTCCACCGGGCCGAGCCGGTGCACGAACCCGTCTCCCACCTCTTCCAATCCCCCGAGCACCCCCTCCGACAGCCAGCCCGCCGCTCCCACCTGAACGAAGTGAATATCGTGACCGCGCGCCCGCGCCGCCGCCACCGCCTGCGCCGTCCGCACCAGGTTCTTGCGCGGTTGAATCGTCCCCACCGCCAGCACAAACCGTTCCGGCAATCCAAACCGCGCTCGGGCGTCGCGCCGCTGTGGCCCCGTGGGCCGGACGGCAAAGTTCGCGTCCAGCCCGTTGTGGATCACGTCGATCTTCTCCGGCGCCACGCCGTACTCGCTCACCAGGTCGTCCCGCGTCGCCGCCGAGACGGCGATCACCCGCGTCGCCCGCTCCACCGAACGCGGCACCACCCGGTCCAGGTAGCGCTTCTGCGCGGGGTGGGCCGTCTCCGGGTGGGTCACGTAGGTCAGGTCGTGCACCGTCACCACCGCGCGGTCGCACCGCGCCGGCGGCAGCACGAAGTCCGGGCTGTGCACCAGGTCCACCGCTCCGGTCATCAGTTCGATCGGCAGCGGCAGGCGCAGTTTGTGCCAGAGCGCCAGGACCACCCGCTCCGGCAGCGGCAGGCGGCGCGCCCGGTAGCGGGTGCCAGCGAAGGTGGCCCGGACGATCGCCGACGGCCGCCCGCCGGTGTAGAACGACCTCAAATCCAGATCGGGCGCCCCCAGTTCGATCAATCCACCCACCAGCCCGCGGGTCGCCCGGCCGATCCCGGCGATCTGCCAGGCGCCCGAGGTGAAGTCCAGCGCGACCCTCATCGCCGCCCAACCAGAACACCGCGGTCCGACAGCGCCAGGATCAGCCCGGCCGCCGCGCCCAGGATCAGCCCCAACCCGCCAACGAACACACTGTCCACCAGGCTGTGGGCGGCAAACGCTACCAGGCTCCCGGTGGCCCCGATCAGCACCACCCTGGTCGCCGGTGCGCGTCCGCCGGCCCGCCACCCGCGCAATATCACCCCGCCTAAGAAGACGACGAAAAGCCCCGCGCCGATCAGCCCCGTCTCCGCCGCCAGATTCAAGTAGAAGTTGTGTGCGTGGCCCAGCGACTCATCCCAGATGCCGATGTTGTAGTCCGGGTAGCCCTCGTCGAAGTTGCCCAGGCCGACGCCGATAAGCGGCCGGTCGGCCACCATCCGTGCACCGGCCACCCAGAAAGCGACCCGCTGGGTGACCGCGAAATCGGCGCTGCCCGGATTTGACGCCAGTTCAACCAGATCGCGCTCGCCACTCAGAATCGTTCCCGCGGTCGCCGGGACGATCCCGCTCCCCCGGGCCAGCAGGAACAGCGCCAGCGCCACCGATACCATCAAACCCGCCCATTTCATCAGACCCCGACTCATCCCGGCCGCCAGCCAACCGGCCACCAGCATTCCCACCACCCCACCCAGCCACGCGCCGCGGGAGAGCGAGAGCACGATCCCCAGCACCGCCAGCGCCGCCACCACCATCGCCAGCCAGCGCCACTTCCCCTTCCAGATCAAAGCCCCGGCCACGGCGAAGGGAAGCTGCAGCGCCAGGTAGCCCGCAAACGGGTTCGGCTGCTCAAAAGTTCCGTAAGCACGGGTCAGCCCGCCCACCCGGAAGGATTCCGGCCCCAGCCCCAGCGTGGCCTGGGCGGTCGCCAGCAGGACTTCGCCGGCCAGCGCCAGGCCGGCCACCACCGCAACCGGTTTCAGGTCGGAAGGCCGCCGCGCCAGGTCCAGCGCCGCGAAGAGCGCGATCGCCGCCTGCCCCCATTTAGCCAGTTCCTTGAAGGATTGACTGGGATCGATCGCCCACGCCGCCGAGATCGCGGCGAAACCCAGAAACAGCCCCGCCGCCACCAGCATCCGCGGCAACGGCAGCGCGCCCGGCCGCCGGTAGGCCACCAGCCAGAACAGCGCCAGCAACGCCGCCGGCTCGGTCAGGCCGACATTCGCGCCGAAGATCGCGCCCCCGGCAAATGAGCGCAGCGGAATTGCCGCCGCCAGCACCGCCAGTCCGATTCCCGGGTGCGGCCGCGGCACAAAACGACCGGCCACCAGGGCCAACGCTCCCAGGGCCCCAAGCCCCACCGCTGGCAGCAGCCGGTTCCCGGGAACCACGGTCACCGCGTAGCCCAGCGTCAGCGCCGTCGCCACGGCCAGCCCCCGCCGCGCCAGCCACCGGCCATCGCGCGCCGGCCGCCTCCGGCTGAGCAGCGCGCCCCCGCCTGCGGATCTCTGGGCCACCGGCAATCCTCCGGGTTTCGTCATATCCCGTGCGTCCAAAGGCCCGGTTCCGCCGATTCGTTACGGCTGCGGCGTCCCCGCCGGCCGTCCGCCACGCTCCGCGCTTGGTCAGTTGAGACACCTTCTTTGCCCGGGCCGCCTACTATTGTGACACTGACGGCGGGATATCTCGCGAGGTGGCCGGTGACATTCACGTACTACTTAGGGCTCGGGGCGAATCTCGGGGACCGATTCGCAAACCTCGTCGCGGCGCTGGCCCGGCTGGCGACCGAAGGCGAGGCCGTCACCGTGTCCTCAATCTACGAGTCCGAGCCGGTGGGTGGGCCCGAGCAGGACCAGTTCTTGAACATGGTCTGCGTCGTCAGGGCCGAGAAGGAGCCCATGGAGATGCTCGGGATCGTCAAGGCCATCGAGGTCGATCTCGGCCGCGAGCCCGGCGAACGCTGGGGGCCGCGCGTCATCGACATCGACATCCTGGCCGCCGGACTGCTGCGGGTGAAGACACCCGAGCTCGAAATCCCGCACGCCGAGCTGACCAACCGCCTGTTCGCCAGCCTGCCGCTCGCCGAGGTGCACCCACTCTTCGAGCCACCCGGCACCGAACTGCAGATCTCCGCCATCGCGACCATGCTGTTGGGCAGCGCTGAAGTGACTAAGTGGCGCCCCCGCGAAGAGCTGCTCCAGGATCTGCCCGAAGGGGTCTGGGCCGGAAGTCTTTGAGCCGGGTCCCGGTGCGGCGGCATAATCGCTGCACATGAATTATCCGGAAGCGCTCCAATACATCTACAGCTTCGCCGATCTCGAACGCGGCGTCGGGTTTTCCGACCGCTCGCCGGCCGGCTATCGATTTCAACGAATTGGCCACCTGCTGCACGAAATCGGCGACCCGCACCAGCACCTGCGCATCGCCCACATCGCCGGCAGCAACGGCAAGGGCTCGACCTCGGCCATGCTCGCCGCCATCGCCGGCGCCGCCGGCTTGCGCGTCGGGCTCTATACCCAGCCCCACCTGCACACTTTTCGCGAACGCATCGTGGTCGACGCACAGCCGATCGCCCCGGATCAGTTCGCGAATCGATTGGAAGCGCTGGCCATCGCCGTCGCCGCCTGCCGCGAACGCCACCCGGCCGAGGGCGATCCCACCACCTACGAGATCACCACCGCGCTGGCCTTCCAATACTTCGCCGACACCGGCGTCGATCTGGCCGTCATCGAAGTTGGCATGGGCGGCACCTGGGACGCCACCAACGTCGTCGATCCGGCCGTCAGCGTCATAACCTCGCTTTCACTGGAGCACACCGCCATTTTGGGCAGCACCCTGGAAGCCATCGCCGGCGAAAAGGCGGGCATCATCAAGGCCTCCCGGCCGGTCATCACCGTGCCGCAGGCGCCGGAAGCGATGCAGGTCATCGAACGGCGTGCCCGTGAATTGGGGGCTCCGTTGGAGGTCGTCGGACTCGGTAGCGGCCATCCCCTGGCAGCCGATGCCGAAATTTCCTGGGCCAACGGCCGCCCGGCGATGGCCGCGGGCCTGCGGACGGACGGCCAGAGTTTCGACCTGCAAATACCACTCGTCGGCCGGCACCAGTTGCTCAACGCGGCAACCGCCGTGGCCGCGGCGCGGGAGCTCAACATCGAACCCGGGCACATCGCCCGCGGATTGGCGAGCACCGTGTGGCCGGCGCGTTTCGAGCTGATCGCACACAATCCCCGCGTGATCGTAGACGCCGCCCACTCGCCCGACGCCATCCGCCAGACCGGCGTCACCCTGGCGGCACTCGCACCGGGCCCGGTCCAACTCGTCTTCGGCGCCGGCGCTGACAAAGACGCGGCGGCGATGTTGCTCGGGCTCGCCTCCGCTGCAACCCGCGCTTACGTCTGCGCCTCCAACCACCCCCGCGCCGCGTCGCCGGCCGATTTGTTCGCGGTCGCCACCGCGATCGATCTGCCCGCGTTAGCCTTCGACAGCGTCGCCGCCGCGCTTTCCGCGGCTCGGGACGCCGCCGGTCCGGACGGGACGGTGCTGGTCACCGGCAGCATCTTCGTCGCCGCCGCCGCCCGCGAGGCAAGCGGACTCGCCACCGATGTCGATCCGGCGGTGCTCTTTGGGTCGGTGCCCACCCGATGAAGCCTGGAAACGAAGTCGAACGCCATATAAAGAATGCGATGGAGGAAGGCAAGTTCGACAACCTCCCCGGCAACGGCAAGCCCCAGGACCTGACCGAGAATCCACTCGAAGACCCGGCCCAACGGATGGCGTTCCACGTGCTCAAGCTTGGCGACGTGGTCCCCGATTGGATCCAACTCGGTAACGAAATCGAGCGCGCCGACGATGCCATACAAAACGACATCGAAGGGCGCCATCGGCAGATGCAGAAATCGCGCGAGCGGCTGCTGGACAACTCAACCGGCGACCTGCGCCGGCAGATGGAGGAACTCTTCGGCCGGCACTGCCGCGCCCGCGCGCAATTCCGCCGCCGCCTGATCGAGCTGCGCGGCAAGATCGAACGCTTCAACCACCTGGCCCCCGATCCCGCCGCCAAAGTCGCCACCCAGATCGAGCCGACCCTCACCGCCATCGATCGCGCCTGGCCCTGGCCGGAGCCGCGTGGCTAGCCCCCATCCGGTCGTCCCCCTCCCCGCTGCCGGGCGCTGGAAACGGCGGTTCAAAGCCGGCGTCGCCACGCTGGTAAACCCGACTATCGGCGTGTTGGCGGCCCTCGGCCATCGCTCCGCGTCGGTCGCCGCGCCCTCCATCTGGCCGTTTTCTGAGCCGCCCACCTCGATCCTCTTGGTCCGTTTCGACGTACTTGGCGACACGGCGATGTCGCTGCCGCTGGCGGCTGACCTGAAGCGGCGCTTTCCCGGCGCCACCTTAGTCTTCGCCACCACCCCGACTTCCGCCCCCCTCGCCAGGCTCTGCCGTTACATCGACGACGTCCTCGTCGTGGACGCTCCCGCACTGACTCACCTGCAGGCCGGCTGGAAACCATCCGTTTGGCGCACCGCCCGGAGTTTCATGACGGGTCTGCGCCGCCAGCGATTTGACCTGGCGATCTCCCTTTACGGCCCGCTTTCCGGCGCCACCGTGGGCCTCAGCGGATCGCGCTGGCGGATCGGCATCGACGGCGAGGCGGCCGGCGGCAACTTCGACTTCACCGTCCCCGGTAGCCGCGCCCCGGGCACCCGGCACGAGATCGAGTGGGTCCGCGGTCTCGGCGGCGACCCGGCTGGCGACCTTCCCGACGATCTACTCTCCGTTTCTCCGGAAGCCTGTAATTGGGTAGAACGCGAAGTCCCGCTGCCCGACTCCCGGCGGCGGATCGTCATCCACTCCGGCGCCCGCACCGGCTCGGCTAAGCTCTGGTCGGAAGCCCACTGGCGAGAGCTGGTCGGCATGCTGGCCGCCGATGAGTCCCGGCAGTTGGTGTTCGTCGGCGGTCCCGAAGACGCCGCCGTCGCCGCCCGCCTGCTACCCGATCCCGCCGGATCCCATCGGAATCTGGCCGGCCAGACCTCGATCCCGCAGCTCATCGCGCTGCTCGCCACCGCCGACCTGACCGTCTCCGCCGACAGCGGTCCGCTCCACCTCGCTGCGTTGCTCGGCCGGTCGGCCCTGGGGCTCTACGGCCCTACCGATCCGACCCTCAGCGGACCCTACGGCCCGGCGGCCCGTACTATCGTCACCGACCTCCCCTGCCACCCCTGCTACGACCTCCGCGCGCCGGCCATCTGCCCCTTTGGCGACGCCCTCTGCATGGACTGGATCGCTCCCGCCGCTGTCCACGAACAGGTTGTAGCGATGCTCAATCCCAGCGGTAGCGGCTAGCCACCGTGCAACCCACCCCCACCCCCACCCCGACCACCGTCCCGATAATGGGCATCCCGATCGCCCCGATGCCCATGGCCGAAGCCGCCATCTGGATCAGCGCCTGGGTCAAATCCCATACCGGGCGTGCAGTCTTCACGGTCAACCCGGAGATCGCGATGCTGGCGCGGCGTGATCCCGAATTCGCCGCCATCCTGCGGTCTGCCGACCTGAACGTCGCCGACGGCGTCGGCATCCTCCTAGCGGCGTGGCTGGCGCGCCGGACGGTTCCGGCGCGGACCGCCGGCATCGACCTGGTCGAGCACCTGGCCGCAATCGGCGACTCGTTGGGTTGGCGCGTCTACCTGCTCGGGGGGGCAACGGGGGTCGCTCAGAGCGCCGGGGAAGCGCTCGCCCGGCGCCACCCGCGGCTCAACATCGTCGGCTGGTCGGCCCCCGATGCCGGGCCGGATCTGGACGATGACACAGTGGCTGCCATCAATGCCGCGCGCCCGGATCTGCTGCTGGTCGCGTTCGGCGCGCCTCGGCAGGAGCGCTGGATCGCCCGCAACCTCAGCCGTCTCGACATCGGGGTGGCCATGGGGGTCGGCGGCTCGCTGGACTTCCTCGCCGGCGACGTCCCGCGGGCGCCGCGGCCGCTGCGCGCTCTCGGGCTCGAGTGGCTGTACCGCCTGGTTCGGCAGCCGTGGCGCTGGCGCCGAATGCTGGTGCTGCCGGCGTTCGCGATTGCCGCGCTTCGCCAGGTGGCCGCCGGGCGCCGCCGGGAGGGCTAGGCCGTCCGCCGCGCCGGTGCCCCTGGTCGCAGCGGACCCGGCAGGAACAGCGCCGCCAACACCCCCAGCGCCGGCCCCACCGCCATCCACGACATCGCCGACGCCAACCCGAGGCTATCCCCCAGAACTCCGGTCAAAGCCTGCCCGGCCGCATTCGAGCCGAACGTGAAACCCAGCGCCAGCCCCGAGGCCGCGCCGATCAGTCGCGGCATGTATTCCTGCACCGCCATCACCGTCGGAGTCTGCGACGACCCGATCGCCAAACCGGCCGCGAAGGTCGCCGCCAGCGTCAGGGCGGACCCGGGTTGCGCGGTTACCAGCAGCACAAACGGCACGGTCAGCGCCAGTCCGATCACCACCACCGGCTTCTTACCGAAGCGATCCGCCAGCACGCCGCCGACGAATGTAGCCAGCGCCACCCCACCCAGAAACAGCGCCAGCGCCAGGCCGGAGCTAGCCGCGCTCAGGCCGGCTCCGCGGTACAGGAGTGGGATGAACACGATCAGCCCGCCGAAGACCATTCCTCGCAGCAGCAGCACCAGCACCAGCGCCACCACCCCCCGGATCAGAATGCTGTCGCTGGACTCCGTCACATCTGGGGCAGCGACCGCCTCCAGCATCTCCGCCCGGCCATCCGTATCCCGCGAAGCCCACAGAAAGAACGCCGCCACCAAGACCGCCGGCGCAATCAAGATCAGCGCATAGTCCAGCCCCATCGCCTTCAGCGCTACCGCCGATACGATCGGGCTCAGCGCGAACCCGGCGTTGCCGCCGATAAAGAACGATCCCATCGCCATCCCTTTTCGACGGGCCGCCGAGCGACTCACCAGCCCCGCCGCTAGCGGATGAAACATGGCCGACCCCAGCGCCGCCAGCGCCAGGAACAGCAGCAACGACGGGAAACTCCACACCTTTGCCAGCAGCCCGATCGCAATTCCGTGGACCACAATTCCCATAGCCAGCAGATAGCGCGAGCCGAGCCGGTCGCCCACGTACCCGAAGATTGGCTGCCCAATCCCGCTCCCGGCCACGTACACAGCCGCCGCGATGCCGACCTGCGTATACGTCAGACCCAGCGAAAGAAGGAGGATCGGATACATCATCGTCGGAATTTGCCCGGTGTAGTCCAAGACAAAGTGCCCGGCGACGGCCGAAATGATTGGTCGGTTTTTCATGATCTCGCGACCGGCATCTTAGATGATCGATCCGCGCGGGGAAGATGTTGCGGTTTCAACAAGACCGCGAAGCCGAGGGACCTTACACTGTGTTGCATTCGCGTCGCGCCCATCCACAGAATCAGTCTGTCGCCCCGTCGACGAATAGCCGCGGCCAGCTCGAAAGAAATATCCCCGCTCATGACTAACGAGAACAAATGGGTCTACATGTTTTCGGAAGGCTCCGAATCCATGCGCAATCTCTTGGGCGGTAAAGGCGCTGGATCGGCCGAAATGGTCGAACTGGGCTTGCCGGTCCCGCCCGGCTTCACCATCACCACCGAGGCCTGTCTCGAATACTTTCGCACTCCGGGCAATCTGCCCGACGAGCTGGCCGCTGAACTCACCGCTGAGCTGGGCAAAGACACCACCGGGGATTTTCCGCGGGATCTCGCCGACCGGATCCAGGCGGCCCTCGCCAAACGCCAGGGCGAATTCGCCCCGAGCGTGGCCGCCCAGGTGCAAGAATCCCTGGCAGCCGTCGAGGCCGAAAAGGGCGCAACGTTCGGCGACGCCCAGAATCCGTTGCTCGTATCGGTCCGTTCGGGCGCCCGCGCGTCGATGCCGGGCATGATGGACACCGTGCTAAACCTCGGCCTTAACGCCACCACCCTGCAGGGCGTCATCTCTCGATCCGGCGAGGACGGCGAGCGTTTCGGCTGGGACTCCTACCGCCGATTCGTGCAGGGCTACGGATCGATCGTTCTCGGGCTCGAGAGCGAGGAATTTGAAAACATCATCACTGCCAACAAGGCGCGGCTGGGCAAGAAAGACGACCCGGACTTCTCAGCCGACGACTGGAAGGTCATGGTCGACGAGTTCAAGGCGCTGATCAAAGACAAGACCGGCCACGACTTCCCCGAAGAGCCGCGGGAGCAGCTCGACGGCGCCATTCGCGCTGTGTTCGGTTCGTGGTTCGGGCAGCGCGCCGTCGACTACCGCAACTTCCACAGCCTCGGGCACGACTGGGGCACCGCGGTCAATGTGCAGGCGATGGTCTTCGGCAACATGGGCGAGACCTCCGGCACCGGTGTGGCCTTCTCCCGCGACTCGGTCACCGGCGAGAAGGTTCTGTACGGCGAATACCTGCTCAACGCCCAGGGCGAAGATGTCGTCGCCGGTGTCCGTACCCCCGAGAAGATTGGCACCCTGAAGGAGACCATGCCCGCCATCTACCAGCAGTTCCTGGAATACGCCGAGAAGCTCGAATTGCACTTCCGTGAAATGCAGGACCTCGAGTTCACGATCGAAGAGGACACCCTCTGGATGCTCCAGACCCGGGCCGGAAAGCGCAGCCCGCGCGCCGCGGTCAAGATCGCCATCGACATGGTCGACGAGGGTCTTATCGACCAGCTCACCGCCCTCCAGCGCGTCGAGCCCGAGCAGGTCGACGCCCACCTGCACCCGCAGGTCGACCCGAACACCGAGATATCGCCAATCGCCACCGGGCTGAACGCCTCGCCCGGTGCGGCCATCGGAATAGCCATCTTCGACGCCGACGAGGCCGATCGCCGCGGACGCAACGACGAAGAGGTGATCCTGGTCCGACCCGAGACTTCTCCCGACGATTTCCACGGCATGGCCGTCGCCCAGGCCATCCTGACCGCCCGCGGCGGGGCCACCAGCCACGCCGCCATCGTCGCCCGGGCCCTGGGTTTGCCCGCGGTGGTTGGATCCGAAGGAATCAAAATCGATCTTGAGGCCCGCCAGTTCACGGCGGGCGGCGTCACCGTAAACGAAGGTGACCTGATCACTGTCGACGGGACGTCCGGCAACGTCATGCTCGGGGAAACACCCCTGATCCCGGGCGAAATCACCCCCGAACTGGAGCGCCTCCTCGGCTGGGCCGACGAGCAGCGTCGCCTGATGGTGTGGGCCAACGCCGACACCCCCGAAGAGGCCGCGCTCGCCCGCGAGTACGGCGCCCAGGGGATCGGCCTCTGCCGCACCGAGCACATGTTCCGCGAAGGCGACCGCCTGCCCATCGTCCAGGAGATGATCCTCGCCGAGGGCGAAAAAGCGCGGACTCACTCGCTGAAGGAGCTGCTGCCGATGCAGCGCAGCGACTTCTACGGCATCTTCAAGGCCATGGAGGGCCTGCCGGTCATCATCCGGCTGCTCGACCCGCCCCTGCACGAGTTCCTGCACAGCGTCAACGAACTCCGTGATGAGCTACATGAACTGGAAGCCGCCGGAGACACCGAAGGGCTGGCCCGCGCCGAAAAGATGCTGAGCCGCGCCGAAGACCTGTACGAAGTCAACCCCATGCTCGGCCTGCGCGGCTGCCGCCTGGGGATCATGCTCCCCGATGTCTACCGCATGCAGGTCCGCGCCATCATCGAAGCCGCCATCCAGCTGAAGCAGGAAGGTGTGGCGGCGATGCCGGAGATCATGATCCCGCTGATCGGGCACATCAACGAATTGCGCGCCGTCGAAGCCGAGCTCCGCGAAACCGCCAACACGGTCCAGACGGAGAAGGGCATCGACGTAGACTTCAAATTCGGCACCATGATCGAAGTACCGCGCGCCTGCCTGACCGCCGGTGAGATCGCCGAGTTCGCCGAGTTCTTCAGCTTCGGCACCAACGACCTCACGCAGACCACCTACGGCATCAGCCGCGACGACGCCGAAGGCAAGTTCCTCCTCGAATATGTCGAGAAGGGCATCCTGCCCGATAACCCGTTCCAGGTGCTCGACCGCAACGGCGTGGGGCAACTAATGGAAATTGCCGTGGCCAAGGGCAAGCGCGCCGCGGCGACGTTTAAGAAGGATCTCGAGATCGGCATCTGCGGCGAGCACGGCGGCGATCCGGCCTCAGTTCATTTCTGCCACGGAATCGGTCTCGACTACGTAAGCTGCTCTCCCTACCGCGTGCCGGTCGCTCGCCATTCGGCGGCCCAGGCGGCAATCGAAGTGCAGGTCACCCGGGATATCTAGCCGCGGACGCCGCGCCGCCGGGCCGGTCCGCCCGGTGGCAGCGGTGGTGGCGTGGCGGCCACCGAACGTATTGCATACAATGGACTGGTCGGGGCATAGCCGTTGTCGGGATATAGATTCGATTGTCCAACACCGTTGAGGCCGTAAAAGAGCGGCTGACCGCGGCCGAGATCATCGGCCGCCGGGTGCAGCTTCGCCAGGCGGGGCGCAACCTGAAGGGGCTGTGCTGCTTCCATTCCGAGAAGACGCCCTCGTTCTTCGTCTTTCCCGAGACCAACACCTACAAGTGTTTTGGCTGCAACGAGGGCGGCGACATCTTCACGTTCGTCATGAAGAACGAGAACCTGGAATTCCGCGACGCCCTGCGCCAGCTCGCCGAAGAGGCCGGCGTGCCGCTCTCCGACAGCCCGCAAATGTCGGCGCAGGCCGCCGCTCGCAAGGCCCACATCAGCGCCAACAGCGTCGCCGCCGCGTTCTTTCAGCAGCAACTCAATGAAACTCCCGTCGCGCAGTCCGTCCGCGACTACGCCGCGAGGCGCGGGCTCGACGCCGCCACTCTGGAGCGCTTCCAATTGGGATTTGCACCCAAATCCGGCGACGTCCTCCGCGGCCACATGAACTCGCTGGGCTATAACGAAGAAGATCTGACCGCCGCCGGACTCACCGGCAACAACGAACGCGGTGTGTACGAGGTATTTCGCAACCGGTTGATGTTCCCGATCGCGGATCGCCGCGGTGACATCGTCGGTTTCGGCGGCCGCGAGATGGGCGATCATCCCGCCAAGTACATGAACACTCCGCAGACGGCCGCATTCGACAAAGGCGGCGTCCTCTACGGGCTCAACCTCGCCCGCGAGAGCATCCGCGAATCAGGCACGGCGGTGGTCGTCGAAGGCTACATGGATGCAATCGCCGCCCACCAGCACGGCTTCGACAACGTGGTCGCCGCAATGGGCACCGCCATCACCCCGTCGCAGGTAAGGCTGCTGCGCGGCATCGCCAAACGGGTCGTGATCGCCCTCGACGCCGACGCCGCCGGCACGGCGGCCACCCGGCGCAGCCTGGAGATGGCGAGCGTACTATCCGACGAACCGACCGCCGACGCGCTCGACCTGGAGTCGCTGACCCAGCACGAAGACGATCTGCGGGCCAGAATCTTCGTCGCCGCGCTCCCGGCGGAAACCGACCCCGACGACGTCATCCGTTCCGATCCCGCCGCCTGGGAGCAGGTCCTCGAAGACGCCGCCCCGCTCGCCGACTACCTCTTCGCCGCGATCACGGACGGCATCGACCCGGGCGATTTCGCGGCCCGGGCGGAGGCGATGCGCCAGGCCGTACCAATAATCCAGGGTTTGGCGGAGCCGGCGGTGCGCACGCACTACGTCTCACGGCTGGCGACGGCCCTGCACATTCCGGAGGAAGACATCCAGCACGAAGTGCGCCTCGGCCGCCAGCGGACGCGCAACACCCCACCCCCCGTCGCCGCCCCCGGGCCAGAGCTCCGGCGCGACGACTACCTCCTGGCGCTCGGCATGGGCAACCTGACCTATTTCCGCACCATCGCCGCCAATGTGGTGCGCCCCGAAGACTATTCAAATAGCGAAAATCGCCTGCTTGCCGAATATTTCACTACTATAGAGGTCAACGGCGAGGCCGGAGTAGATTGGTTGCGCGAGCAATTGGACAGCTCGTTGCGCGAACGATTCGATCAGCTCGAACGATTCCGGCGGTTGATGCCCGAGTCCGAAGGAGAGGATCTCTTCGCCGACATGCAACGGGTGGCGCTGCGGCTACGACGCGACGGTCTACGGGCCGAGAATCGCCAGCTGCAACTCATTCAGGGCGAAGGCCAGTCAATCCGCGAAGACGAAGCGCTGGCCGAGCGCCAACGTCAAATCCTCAATGAGATACGAGAAATCGAAAAAGGCCTGCGCTAGAGTCGCCGGCCAATGCAAGGATCGGCAATTAGGCCGGCCATACCCGCGGGAGCGCTGATTAGTTGATTCCAGAACCGGACACCGATCTACGAGGCGACGCCGGCGACCTGACCAAGCAGATGGAAACGCTGGTCGCCAAGGGCAAGGCGCAGGGGTACATAACCTACGACGACGTCCTCGACGTGTTCCCCGAAGCCGAAGACCAGCTCGACCAGATCGACGTCCTCTACCAGCGGCTGATGTCCGAGGGTATCGAGGTCGTCGCCGAGGCCAAGGACGACGAGCGCGACGAGGCCGAGAAAGACCAAGAAAAGCAGGACGAAGAACACCGCCTGCGCACCCTGCGCATCCCCAGTACGGTCGCCGCCGCCGAAGAGGCGCTGGCCACCGGCGCGCTGGACGATCCGGTGCGTATGTACCTGCGCGAAATCGGCCGCGTGAACCTGCTGACCGCGGCCGAAGAGGTTGACCTGGCCAAGAAGATGGAAGCCGGCAGCATGGCCGCCCGCGAGCGTCTGATCCAGGCCAATCTGCGGCTGGTCGTCAGCGTCGCCAAGAAGTACATCGGCCGCGGCATGTCGCTCCTGGATCTAATCCAGGAGGGCAACATCGGGCTGATTCGCGCCGTCGAAAAGTTCGACTACCGGCGCGGCTACAAGTTCAGCACTTACGCCACCTGGTGGATTCGCCAGGCCATCACCCGTTCCATCGCCGACCAGGCGCGCACCATCCGCATCCCAGTGCACATGGTCGAAACAATCAACAAGCTCGTGCGGGTATCGCGCCGGTTGTTGCAGGAGAAGGGCCGCGAGCCGACCTCCGAGGAAATCGCCACCGAAATGGGCATCACGGCCGAGAAGGTCCGCGAAATCATCAAAGTTTCCCAGCAGCCCGTGTCCCTTGAGACCCCGATCGGCGAGGAAGAAGACAGCCACCTCGGCGACTTCATCGAAGATCAGTCCGCCATGGCGCCGGCCGACGCCGCCT
>JASLPR010000006.1 GCA_030744875.1 Chloroflexota bacterium | reverse complement strand
TGTCGGCTCCGCCGACACCGGAGATCAAAGGAGGACGCGGTGTGTCCATGGGGTATGTGGTTTCGGCGCAGGACCCGGGGTTGCTGGTGCTCGGCGCGCACCGGGTCTTGCGGACCGACATCAACTCGCTGGCGCCGCTGGTCGAAGCCGGCTGGGAAGTGACCGAGCGGCTGCCGGCGGCGGCGGTGTTGGGGCGGGTGGCGGCGCTGGAGCGGGAGAGCCCGGAAGAAGGCACCGATCCCGTCCTCTGGCACGTCGGGCGCGACGAAGCCCGCTGCCTGACGCTCCCGGCGGGGGCGCTGCCGCGCTGGGCGGTGCGCGGCCAGTCGGCGCTGTGGAACCGGCAGGAGTCTGGCCTGGTGGACCGGCAGCTGCTATTGAGCCTTTCGGCGGACGATGGCGAGATCACCTACACCCGCGACACCCGGCTGGCGGTGGCGCTGGTGCGCAGCGGCGGGGCCGGTTCGGCGCTGCTGATGCCGGCTCTGGACCTGGCGCGGGTGATGGCCATCGCCGACGCTGGCGAGATTCTGCCGGCCAAGACTACCCACTTCTACCCGAAGCCGCCGGCTGGCCTGGTGATGCGCCGGCTCGCCGGTGGTCCCTGACTGCATTCTTTCTGATTGATTGCCGCAGGCAACGTGGCGGCGACGGGAAGAACGTCAGCAGGGGCATCGACCGCGCTGGTGAAGGCGCAAAGAGCCGCGCCCCGGAGGGCGCGGCTCCCGCTCTCGCCGACGAGAAGGAGGTTCGGTAGCTAGGCGGAGGCGATCTCCGGGACGTTCTTAAGCGCCTCGGCGATCAACTCGTCCGAGTGGGCGTAGTCGTCCAGGTTGCCCGCCAGGTACTCGTCGTAGGCGGTCATGTCGAAGTAGCCGTGGCCACTCAGGCCGAACAGGATCACCGTTTCCTTACCGGCTTCCTTGGCCCGAACGGCTTCGTCGACCGCCGCCTTCACCGCGTGGGCCGATTCCGGCGCCGGCACGATGCCCTCGGCGGCGGCAAATGTCACCGCCGCCTCGAAAACCGGGTTCTGCGGGTAGGCCACCGCCTCGATCAGGCCCTCGTGATGTAGCTGGCAGAGCAGCGGAGCGTCGCCGTGGTAGCGCAGCCCGCCGGCGTGGATTCCCGCCGGTACGAACGTGTGGCCCAGGGTGTGCATCTTCACCAGCGGCGCCATCCCGGCGGTGTCGCCGAAGTCGTACACATACTGGCCCTTGGTCAGCGTCGGGCAGGCGGTCGGCTCGACGGCCATCAGGCGGACATCGGGCTTGTCGCCGCCCAGCTTGTCAGCCATGAACGGGAACGCCAGCCCGGCCATGTTGCTGCCGCCGCCCACGCAGCCGATCACCACGTCCGGGTACTCGCCGGCCATCGCCATCTGCTTCTTTGATTCTAGGCCCACGATGGTCTGGTGGGTCAGGACGTGGTTCAGCACGCTGCCCAGCGAATAGCGGGTGTCGTCGTGGGTGGCCGCGTCTTCGACCGCCTCACTGATGGCGATTCCCAGGCTGCCCGACGAGTCCGGGTCCTGCTCTAGGATTCCGCGACCGGCGTTGGTCTGGTTACTCGGGCTGGCGGTCACGTCGGCGCCGAAGGTCTCCATGAACGCCCGCCGGTAGGGCTTCTGGTTGTAGCTGATCTTCACCATGTAGACCGAGCATTCCAGGTCGAAGAACTTGCAGGCCATCGCCATCGCGCTGCCCCACTGGCCGGCGCCGGTCTCGGTGGCGATTCGGGTTACGCCTTCGGCCTTGTTGTAGTAGGCCTGGGCGATCGCGGTGTTGGGCTTGTGGCTGCCGGCCGG
Source organism: Chloroflexota bacterium (assembly GCA_030744875.1). Classification (GTDB taxonomy): domain Bacteria; phylum Chloroflexota; class UBA11872; order UBA11872; family VXNJ01; genus JASLPR01. The sequence goes on along the minus strand of JASLPR010000006.1, from coordinate 54,558 downwards.
GCTGACGCCCTCGTACTTGTAGTAGATATGCGCCGGGGTGCCCAGGGCCTTTTCGAGGCGGTGGGCGCGCTGCAACGGCGAGGGCCGCCACAAGCGGTAGATCTCTAGAATTTCTTCCGGGATGTCGATCCAGCGGTCCTGGCTGACCTCCTGCAGAATCAGCCCCATCGGGAACAACGGGGCCAGGTCGTCCGGGCCGATCGGCTGGTGGGTGCCCGGGTGCAGCGGCGGCGACGGCGGCCCCGGCAGGTCCGGCGCGATGTTGTACCACTGGGTCGGAATCTCGTTTTCGGCGAGCAGGAATTTCGTGGTGGCCACCGGCATATCCCCCTGTTAGGTGAGGCGTTCTCCCCTGAGTTGGCGTGAGGCCGGGATTATATACGGCGGGGCCGGGGCGTATTTGGAGAGGACGGAGTCCGTGAGCGTCTACAGCATCGGCAGCGGCTCGGCGCGTTCCTCGTTCTTGATGCTGATCGCCGCCGCCATCCGTCCGGCGATCTCGGCGTAGGCCGCCGCCTGCGGGTTGGATTCATCCGTCGCCACCGGGGTGCCGCTGTCGCCGCCGATTCGAATCGCCTGGTCCAGCGAAATCTCGCCTAGGAATTCGATACCCACCTTCTCCGCCGCCTCGCGGGCGCCGCCGTGACCGAAGATCTCCAGTCGCGAGCCATCCGCCGGGTTCACAAAGTAGGACATGTTCTCGACCAGTCCCAGCACCGGCACGCCCAGCTTCTCCCACATCGAGATGCTGCGCAGGACGTCCTGCAGCGCCACCGCCTGCGGTGTCGAAACGATCAGCGTCCCGGCCACCGGCACCAGTTGCGCCAGCGACAGCGAGGCGTCGCCGGTGCCCGGCGGCATGTCGATTAGCAGGTAGTCCAGCTCGCCCCAGTCCACGTCGTTGAGTAGCTGGCCGATCGCGCCGCCGATCATCGGCCCGCGCCAGATCACCGGTGCGCCCTCTTCGAGCATGAAGCCCAGCGACATCAGCTTGATGCCGTGCGCTTCGATCGGTGCGATCTTGCCGGCCATCGTCATCGGCGCGCCATCGGCGCCGAGCATGATCGGAATGTTCGGCCCGTACACGTCGGCGTCCAGGATGCCCACGCTGGCGCCCTGGCGGGCCAGCGCGACTCCCAGGTTGACGGTGGTCGTGGTCTTGCCAACGCCGCCCTTGCCGCTGGCCACCGCCACCGCGTTCTTGATGCCCGGAATCGGCGCCGCTTCACCCATCATCGGACCCTGGCGCACCTCGGCGGTCATGTTGATGTGCACCGACTCGACCCAGTCCAGCTGCTGCAGCCCGACCCGCACCCGGCGGTCGATCTCGTCGCGCAGCGGGCAGGCCGGGGTGGTCAGCACCACCGTCAGGGAGACATTGCCGCCGTCGATTTCGATGTCGCGGGCCATGTTGAGAGTGACCAGGTCTTTGTGTAATTCCGGATCCTCGACCGTCCGCAGGGCATCCATTACCTGATCCAGGCGCTGCTGATCCATGTAGAGCTCCAAATGTGGGGGGGGCCGGGGAGTCGGTTAGTTTGGTGAGCAATTCTATTGAATGACGTTAGCCTGCGGCCAGCCGTGTTGGTAGGCTTGGCGCAGCCGAGCCCGCCGGACCGCCCGGATGCCGGCGCCACAAGGAGCACGAACCGTTGCCGGACACACCCCCGGAGGCTGAATACCAGCGCCCGCCACTGGTGGAACTTGGCGAGAAGAACGGCGCCATCGGCGTGCTCACCACCACCCTCGACAAGCTGATGACCTGGAGCGCCTCTAACTCCATCTGGCCCATGACCTTCGGCCTGGCCTGCTGCGCCATCGAGTACATGGCTGCCTGGGGCCCGGTGTACGACATGGACCGCTTCGGCGTCATCCTGCGGGCCTCGCCGCGCCAGTCCGACGTGATGGTCGTGGCCGGCACCGTCACCAACAAGATGGCCCCGGTAGTGCGCCGCCTTTACGACCAGATGCCCGACCCGAAGTACGTTATCGCGATGGGCATCTGCACCATCGCCGGCGGGCCCTTCCGCAGCTACGGCGCCCTGCAGGGCGTGGACCGGGTCGTCCCGGTAGACGTGCACATTCCCGGCTGCCCGCCGCGCCCCGAGGCCTTCATCGAAGGCATCCAACTACTGCAAAGGCAAATGAAAGAAGAGGGCGTTTTGCACTGGCAGCCGCGGCCGATGCCGCCGATACCCAGCGGGATCGGCCACGCCCTCGAAGCCCCGGAAGAGGGCGAGACGGTCTCGAAGGTTCCGCCGGGGATGCTGCCGCCGCACCGCTAGCGGGCCGGAGTCGGGGGGCGGAAAGGGGCGGGAATTTGCGCAGAGTCCGGCGGCTGCTGAACTCCACCGGTCCGGGCTGGATCCAATTCGCGCTGCTGGTCGCACTGTACCTAGTCTACTTCTCCACGCGGCTCCGTTCCACCGGCGCCACGGCCGATGCGCTGGCCAACGCCCGCGGACTGGTGGACCTGCAGCGTTCCCTGGGCCTGCTGGTCGAGCCCGATGTGCAGGCGTGGGTGGTCGATTCGCGTCTCTGGAGCACGCTGGCGAATCTGCTCTACATCGTGCCCCATTTCCCCATGGTGCTGGGCCTGCTCTGGTGGGCTTACCGGCGGCGGCCGGGTCACTACGTTCTGTTGCGCAACACCTTCCTGTTCTCCAGCCTGGTCGGGTTCGCGATCTTCGTGTTGTACCCGGTCGCGCCGCCGGTCGCCCTGCCGGAATTGGGATTGGTCGATACCCTCTCGCGCTACGGCCCGCTGGGCTACGGGATGGGGGCCGACCCGTTTCGCAACACGCTGGCGGCGGTGCCCAGTCTGCACGTGGTCTACGCGCTGCTGGCGTCGATCGGATTTCTACGGCTGGCCGATTCGATTCGCTGGCGCGGAGTCGCGGCGGCGTACGTACCGGTGGTGATCTTCGCGATCGTCGCCACCGGCAATCATTTCCTGCTCGACGCGGTGGCCGCCATCCCGATGCTGGCGTTGGGCTACTGGCTGGCGGGCCGGGCGGCGCTCTAGCCCGCGGAGGCCCCTCCGCGACCGATCAACCGTCTGCGCCGAGCGTCGGGATGAACGTACCGGCAGTTCCGGCGGCCCTCTTCTTGCTGCTGTCGGACCGCGTTCCCCCTCCAGGAGAGTGAAGGCGCCTGTGGCGCCGCCGGCACCTTTATACTTGATCACTCAATCCGGTCCCGCGCGTGCGGCCGGCGGACACAATCCCCATCAATAACTAGGGCTGGGAGACGACACCATGCGAGTGATTACTCGCGGCGATCTGGACGGGCTTGCCAGTTCGGTTTTCCTGAGCGTCATGAACGATGTCACCGACATCAGCTTTGCGCACTCGCGCGATATGCAGGAGGTCGAGGTCGAGGTCACCGCTGACGACATCGTCGTCAATCTGCCCTTCGTGCCCGGCTGCGGGATGTGGTTCGACCATCACGGCTATGAGGGCGACCGGGTGGACGTCCAGGGCGACTTCGTCGGCAAGTACGGCATCGCCCCGTCGGCCGCGTGCCTGATCTTCGACTACTACGACTCCCCCGACCTGGCGCCCTTCGCCGACATGCTGGTCTACGTGGACAAGGTGGACGCCGCCGACCTCTCGGTGGAAGATGTCACCGCGCCGGAAGGTTGGGTGGCGCTGGGCTACACCTGCGACCCGCGCTCCGGGCTGGGTCGCTTCTACGACTATTTCCATCTACTCACTCGATCTGGTGAAAAAGCAGACCCCGATCGACGAGATCATGCAGCACCCCGAAGTCAAGAGCCGCACCGAGGCCCTGGAAGACGACCAGGTGCGGTTTTCGGCCTTCCTAGTCAACAACTCGATTATGGACGGCAACGTGGTCATCACCGACCTGCGCGACAAGACCGACGTCCCGCGCGGCAACCGCTTCCTGGTCTACACGCTGTTCCAGGACGCCAACGTCTCGGCGCGCATCTTCGACGGCATCAACAACACCACGGTGGTGGCGCTGGGGAACAGCATCTTCAACCGCACCTGCCAGACCGATGTCGGCAAGCTGCTGGCCGAATACGGCGGCGGCGGCCACGCCGGGGCGGGCACGGCGCAGTTCCCGTCGGCCGAGGCCGCGCCGCAACTCCAGGAGATCATCGAGTGTCTCAAGGATGCGGGCTAGGCCCGGGCAACCGGGCGGCGTTCAGGCAGATGGTGGGGTAGGGCAATGATGCGCACCACCACCGGCCGACAGGACCACACGCTATGACCATCCGCACCACCGACGGCGACATCGCGCCGCCCGAAGACGGCTACGTGCTGGCCCACGAACACGTCCATACGGATTTGAAATCGGTACGCGATGGCGGCGGCCGGCAGGCCACGGTGGCGGAGATCGAAGAGACCACGTTGCCGAAACTCGAGCGTGCCGCCGCCGCCGGCGTGAAGCTGCTGATCGAGTGCACCCCGCCCTACGTCGGCTATCACCCGGAGGCGGTGCACGCTGTCACTACGGCCGCCGGGATTGCGCTGGTCGTGGCCACCGGGCTCTACAAAGACGAGTACCAGCCCGACTGGGCGCACCGCGCCAAAGAGGCGGCGCTGGCCGAGTGGATGGAGGGCGCCCTCACCGAGGGCTGGGCCGGTGGCTGGAAGGCCGGCTTCATCAAGCTGGCGGTCACCGATCAGGGCGTCACCGACCAGGAGCGCAAGGTCCTGCGCGCCGCCATCACCGCCTCAAGAAGCACCGGCGCGCCGATCGCGGTCCACTGTCCGGTCGGCGCCAACGCGCTGGAGTACCTGGACGAAATGGCGGCCGCCGGGCTCGATGCCGACCGCTTCCTGCAGGTCCACGCCCACGCCGAGGACGACTTCGACATCCACCTGGAGGTGCTGCGGCGCGGCGGCTGGATTGAATACGACCTGATCGGCAGCAAGCGCTTCACCGACGACTTCTTCGTGAAGTTGATTTGGCGGGTGCTGGAGGCCGGGTTCGGCGACCGCCTGCTGCTGTCGCAGGATGTCTGCGGCTACCTGGTGGACCGCGATCCGCCCTTCGACATGCGCGAATACGCCTACCTGTTTACCGACTTTGTGCCCCGGCTGGCGGTTTCCGGAGTTGGGGCGGGCGACCGCGACCGCCTGCTGCGCGCCAACCCCGGCAAGTTCTTCTCCCTGCGCAAGTAACCGGACGGTTCGGGCCGGCGACGCGCTGCGGCGGTTCTTCTGGTTGCTTGGGCGGCCCCGCCGCTCAGACTGACGAGGAGATCGGCGCCACCGAGCCCGGCAGCGCCATCACCCGCGCCACAATCGCCCCCACCGCCACCGGCGCCGGAGTCTCGTCGGTGTCGATCGACAGGTCGTAGGCGGTAGCGTCGGACCAGTCGCGCTGGAAGGTCTGGCGGATGAAGTACTCGCGGAGGCGGTCTTCGCTGGCCACGATATCGGCGGCGCGGGCCGGGCGGAACTGGCTCCGCACGGCCAGGCGCACGATGCGGCGCTCGATCGAGCTATGCACGTACACCCGCAGGGCGCCGGGCCGGCCGGTGAGGATGAAGTTTGCCCCGCGCCTCAGGATGACCGCGTGGTCGGCCGCGGCGACGGTGTTGACGAAGAGGCGCAGCAGCCGGGCGTAGGCCGCGGTCCCGGGCACCCGGCGCAGTTCGGCGACGACCTCCCGGGTGGCCGCCACCACCAGGTCATCGACGCCGCGCGGTTGGTTCACACGCTCGTCCCAGTCGTCGTTCAACACCGCCAGGTCGAGGGCGCGGTCCATCGAGCGCTGATCGACAAACGCATAGCCCACCTGTTCGGCCAGACGGCGGGCGATCACATAGCTCCCGCTGGACCGCTGGCGGGCGATGGTGATTACTGCCACTACACAAACCCCGTTGGCAAACAGTCGGGAGCCGGCGTTCCCTGAGATGCCGCCGCGCCGGTCCCATGAGAGGAGACTAGGTCGGCGGGTTAAACGCGCGGTGCGCCGCGGCGCACCGAAATGTCAACGTTGCGTCACAATCCGCCGCCGCGACTATTCGGCCGCGCCGGCTCTGTTGGGCGGCAGCAGGGCGAACTCGTAGGCGTCGGCCAGGGCGATCCACGAGGCCTCGACCACGTTGGTCGAACTGCCCACCGTGCCCCATTCGCGCTCGCCGTCCGAGGACATAATCAGCACCCGGGTGCCGGCGGCGGTGCCGGCCTCGCTGTCCAGAATCCGCACCTTGTAGTCAATAAGCCGCACCGCGGCGACCTCCGGAAAGGCCGGCAGCAGCGCCTTGCGAAACGCCTCGTCCAGCGCGCTGACCGGACCGTTGCCCTCGCCGGCGGTGTGGACGATCTCGCCGTCGATGCTAATTTTGACCATCGCCTCGCTCAGCGACGACTGGCCGTCACGGGTCTCGGCGAAGGCCATGAAATCAACCAGTTCGAAGGGGGGGTGGTAGCCCGCTTCCTTGCGCCGCAGGATCAACTCGAACGACCCCTCGGCGCCCTCGAACTGAAAGCCCTCGGCCTCCAGCAGTTTCAGGGTCGAGGCGGTGGCGGCGGCGCCCTCGCGCGACTGGGCGATGCCCAGTTGCGCGGCGCGCGCGGCCACGCTGGCGGTGCCGGCCAGTTCCGACACCAGGATGCGCTGCTGGTTGCCCACGGCGGCCGGGTCGACGTGCTGATAGGCCTGCTCGTACTTGGTGGTGGCGCTGGCATGGTAGCCGGCCTTGTGGGCGAAGGCGCTGTGGCCCACGTAGGCCATCTGCGTCGGCGGGTTCATGTTGGCGATCTCGGAGACATAGTGCGACAGGTCGGTCAGGTGGCCCAGTTGCTCGGCCGCCACGCAGTCGTAGCCCAATTTCAGCTGCAGGTTGGGGATCACGGTGCAGAGATTGGCATTACCGGTGCGCTCGCCCAGGCCGTTGATGGTGCCGTGGATCTGGGTGGCCCCGGCGGCGACCCCGGCCAGGGTTCCGGCGGCGGCTAGGTCGGAGTCGTTGTGGGTGTGGATGCCGACCGCGCAACTCGTGCGCTTGACGATTTCGGTGGTGATGTCGTGCAGTTCGTCCACCAGCGAGCCGCCGTTGGTGTCGCAGAGCGCGATCCAGTCAGCGCCGGCCTGCTCGGCGGCGTCCACGCAGGCTAGGGTGAAATCGCGGTCGGCTTTGAAGCCGTCGAAGAAGTGCTCAGCATCGACGATCACCTCCACGCCCTGGGCCTTCAGGTAGCTGACCGTGTCGGCGATCATCGCCAGCCCCTCGGCGTGGTCGGTTTCGAGGATGCGGCTCACCTGGAACTCGGAGAACTTGGCGACGATGGTCATCGCCGGGGCACCGGTGGCGACGAGGGCCTGCACCCCGGCGTCGTCCTCGCAGCGGACGTTCTTATAGCGGGTGGCGCCGAAGGCGGTGATGCGCGAGTTTTGCCAGGTCATCGCCACCGCCTGCCGGAAAAACTCCTGGTCCTTCGGATTGGCCCCAGCGAAGCCGCCCTCGATGTAGTCAATGCTGAAGTCGTCGAGGCGGCGGGCGATCTTCAGCTTGTCGGACGTGGAAAAGGAGATGCCTTCGCCCTGGGCGCCGTCGCGCAGGGTGGTGTCGAGGAGGAATACTTTGCTCATTCAAGAACTGGCTTTCTGGATGATGGGATGAAGGTTGCAGGATTGGCCCGGCCGCCCGGCGGGGCTAGTGGGTGGTGATCTCCGCAATGATCGCGTCGCCCATGCCGGCAGTGCCGACACGGTGCGACCCATCCTCCTGGATGTCCGGAGTGCGTATTCCGCGGGCCAGGACGGCGTCGACGGCGTCTTCGACGGTCCGGGCTTCGGTTTCGAGTTCAAACGAGTGCCGCAGCATCAGGGCGGCGCTGAGAATTGTGGCGATTGGGTTGGCGATGTCGCGGCCGGCGATGTCGTTGGCGGCGCCGTGGATCGGCTCGTACAGCCCGGCCCTTCCATCGCCGAGGCTAGCCGAGGGCAGCACGCCCAGCGACGCGGCCAGCACGGCCATCTCGTCGCTGAGGATGTCTCCAAACAGGTTGCCGGTCACGACCACGTCAAAATCCCGCGGTGTTTGTACGAGCCTCATTGAGAAGGCATCGACAAGTATGGACTCGAACTTGATATCCGGGAACCCCGCGGCCACCTCCTCGGCGACCCGGCGCCACAGCGCCGAACTCTCCAGCACGTTGGCCTTGTCCACCGAGGTGACGCTCTGATGGCGCCCGGCAGCCAGTTCGAAGGCCCGGGTCACCACCCGGCGAACTTCCGGTTCCGAATACACCATCGTGTCGCGGGCGGCCGGTTGGCCGTCGACTTCATAGGGCCCGCGCGGCTCGCCGAAATAGGTGCCGCCGGTGAGTTCGCGCAGCACCAACATATCCACCCCGCGCAGCACCTCGGGCTTCACCGGCGAGGCGTCGATGAGGTGATCGATCACCTTCATCGGGCGCAGGTTGGCCCAGAGTTGCAGTTCCTGGCGCAGCGTCAGCACAGCCCTTTCCGGATGGCGGCCCTTCACCGGCACGCCGTCGGCGATGCCGCAGGCGCCGAGCAAGATGGCGTCGGCGGCGCGGGCGCGGTCGATCACCTCGTCGGTCAGTTCGATGCCGTGCTCTTCCACCGCCTCGGCGCCGATGACGGCGTGCTCGGCCGTAAACGTATGGCCGAAGCGCTCGCCGATGGCGTCGAGAACGCGGCGGCCCTGGGTGACGATTTCCGACCCGATGCCGTCGCCCGGGGCGTAGAGGATGTGGAACTCAGCCATGGGTCCTAGATCAGCCCGGCGACGAAGTCGCCCATTTCGCTGGTGCCCATGCCCATCCGCCCGGCGCTCATCGACTCGATGCGGCCGCTCTCCAGCGCCTTGATGACGGCGTTCTCCACCCGGTCGGCGGCCTCGGCCTCGCCTAGGTGACTCAACATCATCTGCGCCGCGTTGATCGCCGCCAGGGGGTTGATTACGTCCTGGCCGGTGTACTTGGGCGCCGAGCCGCCGATCGGCTCGAACATCGAGACGCCTTCCGGGTTGATGTTGCCGCCGGCGGCGATGCCCATGCCGCCCTGGATCATCGCCCCCAGGTCGGTGATGATGTCGCCGAAAAGGTTGTCGGTGACCAGCACGTCGAACCACTCCGGGTTCTTCACGAACCACATGCAGGCCGCGTCGACGTGCATGTAGTCGCGCTTGATGTCCGGGTATTCCTCGCCGATCTCGTTGAAGGCGCGCCACCAGGTGGCCCCAGCGAAGGTGAGTACGTTGGTCTTAAAGACCAGGTGCAGCAGTTTTTCGCGGTCGCGCCGGCGGGTGAGTTCAAACGCATAGCGGATGGCCCGCGCCGCGCCGTGGTAGGTGGTCTGGTTGACCTGGGTCGAGACCTCGTTGGGGGTGCCTTCGTAGAGAATCCCACCCATGCCGGCGTAGATGCCCTCGGTGTTCTCGCGGACGACGGTGAAGTCGATGTCCTCGGGTCCCTTGTCCCGCAGCGGGGTCTCCACATTGGGGTAGAGCTTCACCGGGCGCAGGTTGATGTACTGGTCCAGCTGAAAGCGGGCGTTCAGCAGGATGCCCTTCTCCAATATGCCTGGGGCGACATCGGGGTGGCCGATCGCGCCGAGCAGGATGGCGTCGAAGTCGCGCAGTTCGTCGACCGCGCCCTCGGGCAGGGTCTCGCCGGTCTTCAGGTAGTGCTCGCCGCCCCAGCCGAACTCGATGGTCTGGTAGGGGACGCCGGTGGAGTCCAGCGCCTTCAGGGCCTCGACGATGACTTCGGGGCCAGTGCCGTCGCCGGGGATGACCGCGATGTTGTACATGGGAGCAGTTCCTGGTTGTGCCGGTGGCGCGGGAGGGTACCGCGCCGGGTTGAAGTCGGAAGCGACAGTTTAGCCGGAGAAGCCCGCCACGTAGGGAAGGCCGTCGTGGACCTTGCGGGTTTCGTCGGGGGCGCCGAGCAGTTCGCCCAGCGCGTCCCAGCGGCCGCTGACCAGGCTTTCGCGGACGGCCTCCGACATCTGCGACGCGAAGCTCAGGTCGGCCATGGAGACGGCGCCGGCCTTGAGGTCGACCGTGATCGCGGTGCTCGGGTCGGCGTCGGCGGCGTCCTGGAGTTGGCCGACCGCGTCGGCGCTCAGCACCATGCAGGGAATCCCCAGGGTCAGGCTGTTGCCGAAGAAGATCTCGCCAAAGCTCTGCCCGACTACAGCGCGGATGCCCCAGCGCTGCAGCGCCTGCGGGGCGTGCTCGCGAGACGAGCCGGAGCCGAAGTTGTTGTTGACCAGCAGGATCGCGGCGTCGGCGAAGCGCGGGTCGTCGAAGGGGTGCGCCCCGGCGGCCTGCTTGCGGTCGTCCTCGAAGGTGTGCTCGCCGAGCCCGTCGAAGGTGACGGCCCGCAGGTAGCGCGCCGGGATGATACGGTCGGTGTCGATATCGTTGCCGCGTACCGGAATCCCGGTGCCGCTGACTGTCGTGATGTTCGATTCAGCCATGTTGTTGCTCCCGGTTTCCTAGACGAGTTCGCGGACGTCGGTGACTTCGCCGCTGACGGCGGCCGCGGCCACCATCGCCGGGCTCATCAGCAGCGTGCGCCCGGTGGGGCTGCCCTGGCGACCCTTGAAATTACGGTTGCTGGTCGAGGCCGACATCTGGTCGCCGACCAGCTTGTCGGAGTTCATCGCCAAGCACATCGAGCAGCCGGCCTCGCGCCACTCGAATCCGGCCGCGCGGAAGATTTCGTCTAGGCCCATTTCCTCGGCCTGTTCGCGGACTCGCTGCGAGCCGGGCACCGCCAGCGCCTTGACTCCGGCGGCGACCCTGCGGCCTTCCACCACGGCGGCGGCCTCGCGCAGATCGGAGAGCCGGCCGTTGGTGCAGGAGCCAATGAAGGCCACGTCAATCGGCCGCCCGGCGATTGGCTGGCCGGTGTCGAGTTGCATGAATTCCAGCGCCTCGACCGCGCTCGCGGCGTCGGGCCCGTCCAGTTGCGCCGGATCGGGTACCGGCTGGCTGACGCCGACGACGTGCCCCGGGTTGATCCCCCAGGTGACCATCGGCTCGATCGCCGCGCCGTCCAGCGCCACCACGTCGTCGTAGTCGGCGTTGACCTCGCTGCGCAGCCCGCCCCACCAGTCCCGCGCCCGGTCGAACTCAGCCCCGGCCGGCACATAGGGCCTTCCGCGGAGGAACTTGTAGGCGGTCTCGTCGGGGTTCACGTAGCCGATCCGCGCGCCGCCCTCGATGGACATGTTGCAGACCGTCAGCCGGCCCTCCATGGACATGCTGTCGAAGACGTCGCCGGCGTACTCGTAGGCATAGCCGACGCCGCCGTGCACTCCGAGTCGGCCGATTATGTGCAAGATGACATCCTTGGCGAAGACGCCGTTGCCGAGCCGGCCGTTAACTTCGATGCGGCGCAGCTTCGGCTTTTCCACCGCCAGGCACTGCGTCGCCAGCACATCGCGGACCTGCGAGGTGCCGATGCCGAAGGCCACCGCCCCCAGCGCGCCGTGGGTGCTGGTGTGGCTGTCGCCGCAGGCGATGGTCATGCCCGGTTGGGTGAGCCCCAACTCCGGCCCGATCACGTGCACGATGCCCTGGCGGCCGCTGGCCTCGTCGAAGAATTTGATACCGCCGTCGGCGACGTTGCGCTCGATCTCCACGAACATCTGCTCGGCCATGTCGTCAGCCAGCGGGCGGGCCTCGCCGTCGGTCGGGATGATGTGATCGACGGTGGCGAAGGTGCGGCCGGGAAATCGCACTTCGAGGTCGCGCTCGCGTAGCATCTGGAAGGCCTGGGGGCTGGTGACCTCGTGGACCAGGTGCAGCCCGATGAAGAGCTGGGTCTGCCCGGAGGCGAGTTCGCGGACCGTGTGAACGGCCCAGACCTTGTCCAATAGAGTTTCGCGCATGTCGTTACCTTTCGCACGCGTGTGATTAAATTAAGATGATCGCATACTGGGCGCCGGCTCGGAGACTAGACCGAGACAGTCTCGGCTTCCGCTGGTCCGCCGCCGCCCAGCACGTCTAGGAGCCGGTTCAGGGCGTTCATGTAGGCCTGCGCGCTGGCGACGATGATATCGGTGTCGGAGCCGTGCCCGGTGAAGGCGCGTCCGCGCGACTCGATCTTGATCGTCACCCCGCCGAGCGCGTCGATGCCTTCGGTGACCGAAGAGACGGTGAACTCGGTCAGCACGTTGGGTACGTTGACGATGCGATTGATGGCCTGGTACACGGCGTGCACCGGGCCATCGCCGAGGGCGGCGTCCTCGAGCATCTTGCCGTCGTCGGTCTTCAGGCGCACGGTGGCGGTCGGGATGCCGTCGGTGCCGCAGGTGACCTGCAGAAGGTCCAGCTCGTAGGTCTGGTGGAAGGCGCGGTGGGCGCGGTCCTCCAGGATGGCCTCGATGTCGCGGTCGGTGATTTCCTTCTTGCGGTCGGCGATGCGCTTGAACGACTGGAAGATGTCCTCGAAGACCCTGTCGTCTTCGATTTCGGCGCCCATTTCCTTCAGATGATTGCGCACCGCGTGGCGGCCGGAGGTCTTGCCCAGCACGATCTTGCTGCCACCTTGGCCGACATCTTCGGGGCGCATGATTTCGTAGGTGGTGCGCTCCTTGAGCATGCCGTCCTGGTGCAGCCCGGAGGAGTGGGCGAAGGCGTTGCCGCCGACGACGGCTTTGTTCGGCGGGACCACCATGCCCATGTGCGCGCTGACCATGCGACTGGTGCGCAGCAGCTCCGGGGCGTTGATCGTGGTGTCGGCTTCGTAGAAGTCCTGGCGGGTGCGCAGGGCCATCACGATCTCTTCCAGCGAGGCGTTGCCGGCGCGCTCGCCGACGCCGTTGACGGTGCACTCCACCTGGGTGACGCCGCGCATCACGCCGGTGAGCGAGTTGGCCGCCGCATGGCCTAGGTCGTCGTGGCAGTGCACCGACACGACGACGTCGTCGATGCCGGGTACGTTGTCCATGCAGTAGCTGACCAGCTCGCCGAACTCGTCGGGCATCGAGTAGCCGACGGTGTCCGGGATGTTCACGATGGTTGCCCCGGCGCGGATGGCGGTGGCCAGCACCTCGACCACGAAGTCGCGGTCGGAGCGGGTGGCGTCCATGGTCGAGAACTCGACGTGCGGCGCCAGGTTGCGGGCGAAGCGGACGGTGTGATCGGTCAGCTCGACCAGCTCGGCGCGGGTCATGTGGAGCTGCTGATCGATGTGGATGTCGGAAGTCGAGATCACGGTGTGCAGCAGCGGCGTCTCGGCGTCCTGCAGGGCCTCCCAGGTACGGCTGAGCTGCTCTTCCTTGAATCCGGAAAGGGCCGCGATCTCCACGTCGCGGAACTCGCGCGACATGAACTGCACGGCTTCGAAGTCGCCCGGCGACGTGGACGGGAACCCGGCCTCGATGACGGTCACGCCGAGCTTTTGCAACTGGCGGCCGACTTCAATCTTCTCTTCGAGGGTCAGCGCGCCGCCGGCAGCCTGCTCGCCGTCGCGCAACGTAGTGTCGAAAATGCGTATGGTTCTCAATTGTCTGTCTTTCTTGATCGATCGGTGGCTGCCGGCGGGCGGCAGCGCTAAAAGGTGCCCCTGGTTATCCCCTTCCGCGCCGCGAACGGGCGAAGGGGCGGGCAAGCGCGAGGCGCAGTGCGAGGGCTAGATCAATCAAGGATGTCATGAGAACGCGAAGTTACTCCCGGCGGCCTTTGAGATGCGGCATCATATCACGCAGTTCCTGTCCCACCGTCTCGATTTGGTGGACCTTATCTTTGTTGCGTAGGGCGTTGTAGGCGGGTCGCCCAGCCTGGTTTTCCAGGATCCAGTTGCGGGCGAAGGTGCCGTCCTGGATCTCGGCCAGGATCTGCCGCATCGCCGCGCGCGACTCGTCTCCTATTACTCTCGGCCCGGATACTAAGTCTCCGTACTCAGCCGTGTCGCTGATGGAGTAGCGCATGTAATCGATGCCGCCCTGGTACATCAGATCGACGATCAATTTCAGCTCGTGCAGGCACTCGAAGTAAGCTAGTTCCGGCTGATAGCCGGCCTCGACTAGGATTTCGAATCCGGCTTTCACCAGCGCCGTCGTCCCGCCGCAGAGAACCGATTGCTCGCCGAAGAGATCGGTCTCGGTCTCTTCCTGGAAGGTGGTCTCCAGGATGCCGGCTTTGGTGGCGCCGAGTCCGCGGGCGTAGGCCAGGGCGGTCTCGCGGGCGCGGCCGGTGGCGTCCTGGTGAATCGCGAAGAGCGCCGGCACGCCGACGCCCTCCTCGAACTGGTCGCGCACGATGTGGCCCGGCCCCTTAGGGGCGACCATGGCCACGTCCACGTCGTCGGGCGGCACGATCTGGCCGTAGTGGACGTTGAAACCGTGAGCGAACAGGATCATGTTGCCGGGCTGGAGGTTCGGTGCGATGTCCTTCTCGTAGGCGTCGGGAGCGTCCTGGTCGGGCACGACCACCATCGAGAGGTCGGCGCTGGCGACGGCCTCGGCGGTGGGCAGGACCAGCAGGTCGGAGCTCTCGGCACGGGCCCAGGAGCCGCTGCCCTCGCGCAGGCCCACGACCACCTCGACGCCGCTGTCCTTCAGGTTCAGCGCGTGGGCGTGACCCTGGCTGCCGTAGCCGACGACGGCGACCTTCTTGCCTTCAAGTTCGCGGGGATCCGCGTCGGAATCGTAGTAAACCCTGGCCATCCGGAACCTGCCCTTGTGGTGTTCGACCGCTGCCGGCCGCTATTTGGCGCCGTTTCCCCCCCGGGACATCGAGACGACCCCGGTGCGGGTTAACTCGAGGATGCCGAAGTCGCCTGCGACTTCGAGGAAACGGTCGATAGTGTACGGCGAAGCGGTGATTTCGACTATCAGCGAATCGCGGGCCACGTCGACGATCTCGGCGTCGAAGGCGCGGGCGATGCCCACCACCTCGGCGCGCTCGGCGCTGTGCGCCGACACCCGGATCAACGCCACCTCTTTGTCGACGCGGGCCTCTTCGGTCAGGTCCAGGACCTTGACGACCTCGACCAGCTTGTAGAGCTGCTTCTCGCACTGCTTGATGTGCGGGCCACGGCCCTCGACCACGATGGTCATCCGCGAGATACCGGGCACCTCGGAATGGCCCACGTTGAGGCTGGCGATGTTGTAGCCGCGCCGCCGGAAAAGCATGGCGGCCTTGGTGAGCACGCCGGGGTGGTCCTGCACGAGTGCGACGAGAGTGCTGTATTCAATGGCGGCCATGGCTACACCTCCACCGTTTCGGCGAGACTGGCGCCCGGTTCGACCATCGGGAAGACGTCCTCGTTGGGATCGACCGCGAAGTCGATCAGCACCGGGCCGTCGTGGGCCATGGCCTCGTCGATGGCTTTGCGGGCGTCCTCGTTGGAGCCGGCGCTGATGCCGCGCACGCCGTACGCCTCGGCGACGGCGGCGAAGTTAGGATTCTGGAGCACTGAGGCCTTCAGGCGGCCTTCGTAGAAACGGTTCTGCCACTGGCGAATCATGCCCAGGTGGCCGTTGTTGAGCACGGCGATCTTTACCGGCAGGTTGTACTCGGCCAGCGCCGCCAGCTCCTGGATGTTGATCTGCAGGCCGCCGTCGCCGGTGATCGACCAGACGGTGTCGTCGGGTTTGGCGATCTGCACGCCGATGGCCGCTGGCAGGGAATAGCCCATGCCGCCCAGGCCGCCGGCGGAGAAGAAGCTCAGCGGCTTGTCGTAGAGGAAGTGCTGCGCGGCCCACATCTGGTTCTGGCCGACGTCGCCGATAATCTTCGCCTCGCCCTTGGTGGCTTCGTAGATGTTTCGCACCACTCGTTGCGGCAGCAGGGCTTCGCTCTCGCGAATCGCGTGCGAGGGATGATCGGCCTTCAGCGAGTTCAGGCGGCTCAGCCAGGCGGCGCGGTCGCCGGACTCGATCTGCGGATTCAACGCGCCCAGGGTCAGCTTGACGTCGCCGACGATCGGCACCGCCGTCGGCACGACCTTCTCGATCTCCGCCGGGTCGATGTCGATGTGCACGATGTTGGCGTTGGGGGCGAAGTCTTTGACCCGCCCGGTGACGCGGTCGTCGAAGCGCATGCCCAGGGCGATTATCAGGTCGCACTCGTGGACCGCGATATTGGCGTAGTACATGCCGTGCATCCCCAGCATCCCGAACGACAGGTCGTGGGACTCGGGGAAATTGCCGACGCCGTGCAGCGTGGTGATGACCGGGATGCTGGCCTTCTCGACCAGTTCCTTGAGCTCGTCAAAAGCCTCGGAGATGGCGATGCCGTGACCGGCCAGGATCACCGGCTTTTCGGCGGCGTTGATGGCCTCGGCGGCGCGCTGGATCATGCGCTTATGCCCCAGCCCGGCCGGGCGATAGCCGTGGATCTTCACGTCGGTCGGGGTAGGGATGTCGGTGGTGTCGGTTAACACATCCTTGGGCACGTCGATGTGCACCGGGCCGGGCCGGCCGCTGCGGGCCAGGTAGAAGGCTTCGGCGACGATCTGCGGCAACTCCTCGACGTTCTTGACCAGGTAGTTCTGCTTGGTCACCGGAATCGAAACCCCGGTGATGTCGGTCTCCTGGAAGGCGTCGGAGCCGATGAACGGCGTCGCCACCTGGCCGGTGACGAAGATCACCGGGACGGAGTCCATCATCGCGCTGGCCATGCTGGTGACTAGGTTGGTGGCGCCGGGGCCGGAGGTGGCGGTGCAGATGCCGACCCGGTTCAAGGCCCGCGCGTAGCCGTCGGCCGCGTAGCCGGCGCCCTGCTCGTGGCGCATCGAATAATGCGCCAGGTCGGCGTAGTGATAAAGGGCGTCGTAGAAGGGCAGGCTGGCCCCGCCGGGCATGCCGAAGATGGCGCCGGTGCCTTCGGTCCGCATGGCGTCGCAGAGGATCTGCCCGCCGGTTCGCTGTTTGGGTTCGCTCATTTTTGTTCGCTCGGTTGTTCTATGGGTGGCCGGCCGTCGGGGCCGGCTTTGGTGGGTCCGGGGCTAGTCGGAGACGTGGTTGGCGTCTCCGCCGGGTACCACGACCCGCGGCCCATCCTCGGGGGAATTGCCCGCGGTGGCCGGGCGGTGCAACGATCGGAGGCCGCCGCGGATTGCCCGCCCGGTCCGGTTCCTCTTTAGCTCTTGTCTCTGGTCCTGAAACAAAAAACCGCCTCTGCGGGGACGGCCTCAGCCGCGGTACCACCCCGCTTGACGGTTCGAAAATCGCCCACTTCATCAGCCCGATCACGGCGGGCGGCCGGCGCTCCCTGGACCCTTCGGCATCAGGAGTACAGCTCGGAGGCGACTTGGGCAGTTCCGTTCGTCGGGCTCGCACCGTCCCCGACTCGCTCATGAACGGGAGGGCTGCTTACTACTCCCCGTCAAAGCCTTTCATTCAGTTGTCACAACCTTCGGCCTCCGCGAGACATCACTGAACCCCGGCAGGCGAAGGCGTGAGCGGCAATTCTCAGGGCGGGGAGGTGGGTTGTCAATGAGATTGGCGCCGGGAGATTGGCGGAGTGGCGGATACGGCCCGGATATCCGGCGGAATACGTTCGTGACCGGATTCGGTGATGGCGGGGTCGAAGGGCTGACGGAGACCGGCCGGCGAGGTGGGTTCTGGAAGGGCGATCGCCTGGTCCGGGGGGACTGGATTCGTGCGGGTGATAATGTCGCTGATCCGAGAACTGATTGAAGAAAGGCGCGCGTGGAACTGGGAACTTTGAAGGTCAGCGAGAACGGGCGATACCTGTTGCAGGGAGACGGTTCGCCGTTTTTCTACCTGGGCGATACGGCCTGGCGATTGCTCTACAAACTTGACCGGGCCGAGACCGATCACTACCTGGAGGACCGGGCGGCGAAGGGCTTCAACGTGATCCAGATGGTCGTGCTGGACACGCGCTTCGGGCCCAACCAGGACGGCGAGCACGCCTTTCACGATCACGATGTGACTTGGCCGAACGAGAAGTTCTTTGCGCACCTCGATTACGTGGTTGAGCGCTGCGCCGAACTGGGGATGTGGACCGGCATGTTCTTGAACTGGGGCTACGTGGTGACCGGGATGGTGATGGACGGGTGGGAAGAAGTGGAGCCGCTGGTGAACCTGGACAACGCGCATGCCTTTGGGAAGTTCCTGGGCGAACGCTATGGCGAGAAGCCGGTGATCTGGGTGGTGGGCGGCGACGACGTGCCGTGGGGCAAAGAGGCGGTGTTCGCGGAGCAGGTGCGCGGGATCAAGGACGGCGACGGCGGCCGCGGGCTGGTGACGTATCACCCGCGCGGCTCCGGGGAGCGCGGGTTCGATCCGACTAACCATTCCTCGACCTGGTTTCACGACGAGGACTGGCTGGACTTCAACATGCTCCAGTCGGGGCACGCCTTCGGGTCGCGCAACTACGAAATGATCGCCCACGACTGGAATCTGACGCCGCCGAAGCCGGTGCTGGACGCCGAGCCGTCCTACGAGAATATGCCGCACAACCTGAACGACGGCCAGCACCGGATGGACGACTCGGATGTGCGGCTGGGGGCGTACTGGGCGCTGTTCGCCGGGGCCTGCGGCCACGTGTATGGCTGCAACGACATCTTTCAGTTCTGGGCCCCGGGCGGTGAGCAACCGACATTCGGCGCACGCATCCCGTGGCGGACGGCGCTGCAGTTCTCGGGCACGTTCCAGATGCGATTCGCGAAACAGCTATTTGAGTCGCGGCCTTTCGTGGACCGCATTCCGGACGATTCGCTGGTTACGGCGGTCGATCCGGAGGAGCGCAAGGGGCATGTCTGCGCGACGCGGGCGGCGGACGGGGGGTGGGCGTTTGTGTATTCGACCCGGGGCTTCAGTTTCACGGTGGATATGGAGAAGTTGTCGGGTGAGGCGGTGCGGGCGGCATGGTTCGATCCGCGCAGCGGCACGAGCGAAGCGATCGGCGAGTTCGCGGCGGAAGGCGAGCGAGAGTTCGTGCCGCCGCGGATCGGGCACGGCTACGACTGGGTGCTGGTGCTCGACGATGTGGCGCGGGGTTTCGCGCTGCCCTGAATTTGCGCGTCTACTCGGGAGTCGGCGGCGGGGTCCGCTTCTTCATCATGTAGCCCACGCCGCTGCGGGTGACGATGTAGCTCGGGTCGCTGCGGTCTTCCTCGATCTTCTTGCGGACGCGGCTGATGTAGAACCGTACCAGGTGCTCGTCCCCTACGTATTTACGTATTCCGGCCCTCAGACGCTCTCCAGGACCTGGTCCGGCAGCAGCACCCGGCCGGCGTTCTGGGACAGGTAGCGGATCAGGCGATATTCGGTGGCGGTGAGCTTGATGGGCTCGCCGCGGATGCTCACCTCGGCGGCGGCGTAGTAGACGTGCACGTCGCCCAGATCAAAGTTGGCCTCGCCCAGGGGCTGCTCGGCGCGGGCCGCGCGGCGCAGCGAGGCGCGGATGCGAGCCACCAACTCGGACATGCCGAAGGGCTTGGTCAGGTAGTCGTCGGCGCCGATTGCTGGCCCATGGCGGCGGTTTGCAGCAGCCGCGCGACCATGGCGTCCAGGTAGTCGCACTCGGAATCGGCCATCTGCCAGGAACTCGGTGAAGCCGTCGTCGAGTTCGCGGTCGGCATCCAGCACGGAAGAGACGGCGCCCTTGATGATGCCCAGCGGGGTGCGCAGGTTGTGGGAGACGTTGTTCAACAACTCGTGGCGGGAGGCATCGAGTCGGCGCAGCGACTCCACCTCGGAGGCCTCGTCGACCAGGCGGCGCAGGCTGCCGGCCATTTCGTGCAGGGCCAGGCCCAGGACATCCTGATCGGAGCGCGGGGTGCCCCGGGCGTCGAGGTTGCCAGAGGCCACGTCCTGGGTATAGTCGGCCAGTTGTTGGAGGTAGCTGGTCATGCCGTCGATGGCCGCGCCCAGGTCGTAGAATTCATCGTGGGTTTCGATGTGGGGATGCTGGTGAGGTCGCCGATCTCCACCCCGCGGGCCACGCGGGCGATCTCGCTGATGTTGTGGGTGATGTCGCGGTTGGCCAGGTAGATGAAGAGATTCCGGAGACGATGCCGGTGATCGCCACCGCGAAGCCGACGACGATCCATACCGGGTCGGCGTCGGCGTCGTCCTGGACGTGCAGGTAATTGATGATGCCGCCCAGGTCTAGGATGATGGTCATCAGCGCCCCGAAGGACGCGATCAGCTTGGCGCGGACGCTCACTGGCGGCGCCCGGCTCGGCGGGCCGGCGGGGTGCGGCTAGACCAGCGTCTGGCCGGGTTCCAGCACATGTACCTGGAGCTCCTCAATATCGGCGGCGGCCCTCCGCAGCGCGCCGGCGTCGGGCGCCAGCAGCGGGAAGGTGCCGTAGTGGCAGGGAACCACGTGGCGCAGGCCCAGCATGCGGCAGGCCCGCGCGGCGTGCGCGCCGTTCATGGTGAAGTGGTCGCCGATCGGCAGGATACCCAACTCGGGCTCGTACAGCTCACCGATCAGGGCCATGTCCATGAACAGCGAAGTATCGCCAGCGATGTAGATCTTGAAGCCGTTTTCCAGCTCCAGGATGTAGCCGACCGCCAGCCCGCCGTAGACAATGCCGTCGTCGCTGGGCAGCGTGGACGAGTGGCGGGCCTCGACCATCGTGGCGCGGATGCCGGCCACCTCGACCGTGCCGCCGAGATTGAAGCCGACGATGTCGCGCACGCCGTGGCTCTCGAACCAGCTCGCAAGGTCGAACATGCACAGGATTGGCGCCGAGTTGGTTACGGCGGTCGTGGCGGCATCGGCGACGTGGTCGAAATGCCCGTGGGTTATCAGGATCGCGTCGATACCGGTCTGCTCGCGCTGATCGTCGGGGCAGCGCGGGTTCTTTTCCAGAAACGGGTCGATCAGCAGCGATTTGCCGCCGGGGGTCTTGATGCGAAAGGTGGAATGGCCCAGCCAGGTGATTGCGGTGTCCTTACCCAGTTTCATCGGTTCACTCCAGTGACGGCGGCTCCCGCCCGTCATCAGTTTGCGGCAGTTTCGACACTCCCGATGTTAACCAAAATTACTGTATTCTTGGCGGGGCGCGTGGGGCCGAATGGGGCCTCGCGGCTTGTATGGATGCCGCCGGCGGTCGCGGTGGGGCGCCGGCTCCGGGGAAGCTTGCGCTGATGAATTTCTGGGTGGACCAACCCTCCCGCCTGTACCTGCTGAGCGGCGTGCTGGGATACCGCATCCAGTTCGCGATCGCGCTCGGTCTGGTGATGTGGGGGGCGGCGCAGAGCACCAGCCTGCAAGGGTCAGCCTACCTAGTCTACATGGTACTGCTGGGCTGGCTCGTCTGGGTGGCTTGGGCGGAGAGCGTGCAGGTGGTGGTGGAGCGCGACTACCGGACGGTAACGGTGTACCGGCGCCGCATGCTGGGCCTTGTCAATTTTTCGCGCGAGCATTTCTCCTACGACGACGTGGCGGCGGTGCCGGTGGTCAGCCGCCGCCGCTACCGGCAGTTCGGCGGCGAGACCATGTGGACGGTGCACCTGCAGCTGGCCGACGAGCCGTTGATGCCGATCGGCACCATCGTCGACAACGCCCGCAAGATCGAGCAACTGCTCTGGCTGCTCCGCAGCTTCATGGGGCCGCGGATCGCCGATCAATCGGTGCTGGCGGCCGTGGAACTGCGCGAACGACCGCGCACGCTCCGGGAGCAGTTGCAGGATTCGGACGGCGTGGTGCGGGCCGGGCAGATCGGCTGCCTGGTGATGATCGGGGCGTCGCTGATGGCCGCCCCGGGGATGGCCTGGTTCTATATCTTCGTACTGGTGTTCGGCACCTTCATCGACTGGCTGGTCCGGCGCAGCGATATGTAGCTGCCGGCGGGTTCTACCAGCGACGCGGCGACCTCTGAATCGGCTCTCGGGTCGAACCGAACGTGCCGATGTTCTTCTGGCCGGCGCCCCCTAAGCGTCCAGGTAGTAGGGGCTCGTCCAGGCCATCTCGCAGTCCTTCTGCAACACCCGCAGGAAATACGCCCCCGGCGTCGCCTCCGCCGCTGGAACCGTGAATTCAAAGTCCAGCGCCGTGTCGTCACCGGCCGGATCGACCCATTCAATCCGCACCTCGCGGGTCTCGCCGCCGGCGTCGCGACGCGAGCCCTCGGCCGGGATGTCGGCCAGCGCCAGCCGGAACGCCGCGATCGGGCTGTCGAACTGCAGCGCGGCATCCTCGGGGCGGTCCAGTTCGATCTCCAGCCCGTCAAAGTCGCCCTCGGTGCGCGACATCCAGGTGATCTCGCGGTTGCTGGTCTCGCGCAGGCCCTCGCCCAGGTGATCGAAGCCCACCGGTTCGTGGGCGGTGATGTGGGCGCCTTCCACGCGCAGCGAACCGGTCCAGGTGGTCGAGCGGCGGCGGCCGCGACCGGCGGCGCCGGTCCAGGTGATCCGCAGGCGGCGCGCGGCCGGCCCACCGTGGCGGGGTCGGACCGAATCGATGACCTCCCAGGAACGCAGCAGCTCGACCGACTGAATCGGGGCGGTGCCGCGGATGCCGCCGCTCAGGCGCAGTTCGCGGCCGGCCTTGAGATCGGCGCCCATCGGCTGGCCGTCGCACTCGACCCAGACGCGGATGCGGGCGCCGGTGGTGCCGTAGCAGCGCCGCGCGCGTAGCGCCGCGAAGATGGCCTCGCGGCTCAGGTCTTTGGCGAACACGCCGGCCAATCCGCCGCGCACGCCCAGGGAGTCCTCGCCCATCTTGACGCTGGGCCGGCAGGCTCCCGGGCGGCCGGTGTGGACATCGCTGCCGCAGATGAACCCGACCCGGTAGCCGCGCTCCACCGCTTCCCGCCCCAGCCACTCGAAGGTGCCGTGCGAGGAGTGGATCTCGATCACCGGCTCCAGCACCGGGTCGTGCCAGTCCAGGTTGGCGTGGCGGCCGCCGACGTGGGGCACCATCAGCACGTCCTCGCGGCCGGCGAAGGCCTCGTGCAATTCGGAAACTGGGCAGACGTCGGTGTCGGCGTCGCTGAGGTCGTCCAGCAGCGCGTGGCTGGAGCGGCGAATCTCGCCGGTGTCACCTAGGAAATGCACGTTGCGATCGCCGCCGGTCTGGCTGATGCCCGACCATTCGTAGCCCAGGAAGGTGACAAAGCGCCCCGGGTCGTGGAACTCCTGCATCAGGCCCTGCAACTCGGCCCAGAAGTCGTTGGTGACCTGGAAGTCGTTGGCCTGGTGGCCCACGAAGTCGACGGCGGCGTCGTTGCGCGCGTAGAGGATGTAGTCCCGCGCGGAGATGGTGCCGACCGATTCGCGGCTCTGGCCGTGGAAGTCGCCCCAGAACAGGCCGAACTCCTCCGCCGACCCGGTGCAGCGGACCGGGTTGGATGCGCAGGTCACGGCCGGGGCCGCGCCGGTGGCCGTGAAGACCAGGTCGCCGGCCGCGGTGGGGACGATTCCGTCGATCTCGATGACGCCCCGATCCGAAGGCTCGAAGGTGGCCGACTCGGGCAGGCCGTCGACCGCTAGGTTTGCGGACAGGCTGACACCGCTGGAATAGTTCTCGTCGGTGTTGCCCCACTTGTCCAGGGCCCGGACCGACAGGCGGTGCGCCCGGCCGATGACCGCGCTGGCTGGTGAGCGGACCTCAAACGTGACTGCGTCGTCGCCGACCACCGGCACCCAGGGCTGATCCGCGACCGGGAAGAAACGGTTGGCGCCGAACGGATCGACCAGCACGTGGAACTCGGACTGCGGCTCGCGGAAGGTCTGGGCGCGCCGGCCGGGCCCGCCGGTGCCGGTGTCGCCGAAGGTGACTTCGATCCAGTCGCCGGGCTTCAGGCCGCCGTTGGCGACCGTGATTACCAGCGTCTTGCGAAAGGGCCGAGTGTTGAGGGTGTTGAACCAAGCGAGTTCGAGGGTGGCACCGGAGTTGGTGCGGGCGGTGGTGTAGCCGGAGTCGGTAGGGCGGTCGAACTGGGGCTCTTCCCAATCGCCGACCTGGCGCTCGGTGATGCGGATGTGGCCGCTGTCGTCCACGCCGAAGACGCCGGCGGTGTAGCGAATCACCCAGGTGCCGAAATGGCCGGCGACCACGGTGTCGCGCGGCTCGATGGTGGCGCCGCCGATGTTAGTGCGGCCAAATGGTTCTGCCACGTAGCTCATCCTTTTTTGACACCGAAGGTGTGGGACACTACTGAATAGAAGTGTTCTTATTGGTTTTAGTAGAATATGTCTTTGCGTTCGCGCGCTGCGGGTCCGCAGGTTACCGCGGCGCGATGGAGGATTGCACATGACCACCGGCCCCGGACACTTTGGCTACGAAGACGTAAGCAACGATCGGGCCCAGGAATTGGTGCAGGACCCGAACGTGGCGATCATCGACGTCCGCGACGACGAGAAGTTTGGCGAAGCGACCCTGGATGGCGCGGTATTGATCCCGCTGAACGACATCCTGGCCGATCCGGAAGGGGCGCTTCCGGCGGGGTCGATTCTGTTCATCTGCAATGTGGGGAGGATGAGCGGGGTGGCATCGCAGATGGCGACGGCCGTCGGGCGCAGCGAGATCTACAACCTGGCCGGCGGCATGACCAGCTGGCTCGAGGACGGTCTGCCGTTCAAAGGTTCGCTGGCCGGATCCGGCGACTAGCTGGATAATTCAGGCAAGCAACGATTGAGTCCGGGTAGAGGAAGGTAACGGGAACATCAATGTTCACTCCAGACCAGGTACGACGCTATAGCCGGCACATGCTGATGCCCGAAGTCGGGGCCGAGGGGCAGCTAAAGCTCCTGGACGCCAAGGTGCTGATGATCGGCGCCGGCGGGCTGGGCTCGCCCTCGGCCTACTACCTGGCCGCGGCCGGGGTGGGTACCATCGGGCTGGTCGATCACGACGTGGTCGACGAGAGCAACCTGCAACGCCAGATTCTGCACGACGTGGAGCGAGTCGGCACCCCCAAGGTCGACTCGGCCCGCCAGACCCTGGAAGGGCTGAACCCGGACATGAACGTGATCACCTACGACGAGGTGATCAACTCCGAGAACGCCATGCGGCTGATCGCTGACTACGGCATCGTGGTCAACGGCTGCGACAACTTCCCCACCCGCTACCTGGTCAACGACGCCTGCGTGCTGCTGGGCAAGCCGATGGTGGACGGCAGCGTGCTGAAATTCGACGGCATGGTCACGGTGTTCATGCCCGGCAAGGGTTGCTACCGCTGCATGTACCCGGCCCCGCCGCCGCCGGAACTGGCGCCCAACTGCGCCGAGGCCGGCGTGCTGGGCGTGGTGCCTGGGGTGATCGGCGTGCTGCAGGCCACCGAGGTGGTGAAATTGATCATCGGCATCGGCGACATTCTGGAAAGTCGGCTGCTGACCTGGGACGCGCTGGAGATGGAATTCATCACCTACAAGCGGGCCCGCAAGGACGACTGCCCGGTGTGCGGTGACGAGCCGAGCATCACCGAACTGATCGATTACGAACAGTTCTGCGGCATGCCGGCGCCGAGCAAGGAAGAGGCGGAGGTCTCGGCCGTCTAGCCGGCCGCCTCTCACCCGGCTCTACTCAAAACAAACGCCGCGCGGGGGGCCTTGCGGCCCGCCGCTCTCTTGCGTCTCAGCGGTCCGCCCACCGGCTCGGGTCACAAGGCCCGTGCCGCAGGGCGGCTACAACCTAGCCGTACAGTTCCGCGATCACCGGCTCCAATCCACCCAGGGATTCGAGTCGCTCGCGACTGGGGACCGCGGTGGCGCCGTCCCAGCCCATCACCTTGCAGAACTTCTCGGTCTGCATGTCGATGTCGATGGTGATGCCGCGCATGTTGCCTTCGGTCTGAGCCGGGTCGCCGATGATGCGGCCGGGGATCGAGATTTCGACCGGGTTGATGCCCTCGCGCAGGTTGAACGCGTGGCGGATCTGGCCGATCCGCTCGCCGGCCTTCAGCATCTCGTCGAACGTGCCGGTGTGCCCGGCGACATCCTTCATGAAATCAGGAATGAAGGTGTGCGGGTACGAAGACCAGGCGAAGAGGCAGACGCCCGACGAGTTGACCACGTGCACCGCGTCGACCAGCCACTTGTGCCAATCGGCGTGGGTGTCGTACTTGTGGGCGTCGTAGCCGGCCGGCTCGTCGACATCCGGCGGAGCGACCAGTTCGCCGCCCTGGGTGTGGCGGCCGGGGGTGGCGTCGAGCTTGTAGGTCGGCGCCAGGCCGGGGGTGAACTTCGGGTCGTGCATGGCGACCTCGGAGCCGCCGACGTGCATGGCGTACTGCTCGGAGCCCTTGCCGATCTTCTTGGCGGCCACCTTGACGCCGTCGGCCAGGATGTCGCCGATGCCCTCGCGGTGGGCCATCATCTCCAGGAGGGTGATGAGCGAATCGGCGTCGCCCCAGGCGAGTTCGAGTCCGCCGGTGTCCTCGGCAGTGATGAGGCCTTCCTCGAAACACTCAACCGCGAACGAAGTCGTGACGCCGGCGGAGATGGTGTCGAAGCCGAAGCGGTTGCAGAGCTCGTTGAGCTTAAGCAGGTGCGGGAACGACGGCATCATGTTCATCAGCCCGAAGGCGGCCGCCGTTTCGTACTCCACCTTGTGGTGCTTGGTGCCGGCCAGGGGGCCTTCCTTGACGCTCATGTGCCCGCCACAGGACATGGTGCAGCGCCAGCAGCCGTACTTTCGGTCCTGGTAGGTCTCGATCAACATGTCCTGCTCGTAGACGTCGCGGCCTTCTTTGAAGTCCACGTTGGCGCGCCCGCCCCAGTTCTTGATCGGGCCGTCGCCGGAATACGAGGACTCGCCGGTGATGCCGATGGTGCCGTAGTCGACGAAGGTGTCGTAGCCGCCCTTGCCCCGGTCGGCCAGTTCCTTGCCGGTGGGTATGTAGCGGCGGCGGGTGGCGGCGGCCGCGTCGGCGTCGAGCATGGGCAGTTCCTGCTCGCCCCGGGCGACGATCGCCTTGACCTTCTTCGAGCCCATGACCGCGCCTACCCCGGAGCGCCCGGCGGCGCGGCCATAGTCATTCATGACGCAGGCCATGTAGGAGAGGTTCTCGCCGGCCTGGCCGATCAGCGCCACCTGGGCCTTGCTGACCCGGCCGTCGCCGCCGTATTCCTTCTGCAGCGCCTCTTCGGCCTCGTTGGCGTCTTGGCCCCAGAGGTCGCTGGCGTCGTGCAGGCTGGCCGCACCGTCGTCGAGCAACAGGTAGACCGGCTTGCTGGAGATTCCGGAGAAGATGACGCCGTCGTAGCCGGCCGCCTTCATGGCCGGGCCGAAGGTGCCGCCGCAGTTGGCGTCGCCCCAGCCGCCGGTGAGCGGCGACTTGCAGCAGACCACGAAGCGGTTACCTTCGATGCTGGGGCTGCCGGTGAGCGGGCCGGTGAAAACGGCCAGCAGGTTTTCCGGGCCCAGGGGGGCGGCCCCGGCCGGCATGCGCTCGTAGAGCAGCCGCGCGGCGACGCCGTAACCGCCTACATAGTCGCGCAGTATGTCATCGGCGATGACCTCGTCGGACAGCGTTCCGCTGCTCAGATCCACGTTCAGTATCTTGCCCATATAACCGTTGGCCATCGTTCTACCTCGCTGCGGGCGGGCGGGCGCCCGAATTGTCTGCTTGCCCTCCTACCGCCGGTTTTCCCGGCCCAAGGAGTAGGGTTAGTGTATAACCCGACCAAAAGTGCGGCAACACGGGCCGGAAACTGAACCCAAACCGCGCGGCGCTTGCCGCGCCGATACCCACAGGGAGTACGCGATGATCGATTTGCAGGGACGGGTGGGACTGGTGACCGGCTCGGCGACCGGCGCCGGGGCGGCCACCGCGATCGCGCTGGCCGAGCGCGGCGCGGGCGTGTGCATCAACTACTCGCGCTCGCAGAAGGACGCCGAGGAGACGCTGGCGAAGGTCAAGGCGCTGGGCGTGCCGGCGACGATCTTCCAGGCCGACGTGAGCGATCGGGCCCAGAGCGAAGCGCTGGTGGCGCACGCGGTGGCCGAGCTGGGCCGGCTGGACGTGCTGGTGAACAACGCCGGCATGACTCACTTCGTCCCGCACACCGACCTGGACGGGATGAGCTCGGAGAAGTGGGACGATATCCTGCAGACGAACCTGAAGGCGCCGTTCTTCGTGGCGGCGGCGGCCATGCCGCACCTGCAGAAGTCCGACGGCGCGGCGATCGTAAATATCTCCTCGCTGGCCGGGATCGCCGGTTCGGGCAGCTCTATCGCCTACGCCGCGTCGAAGGGCGCGCTGATAACCCTGACCCAGTCGCTGGCGCGAGCCTTCGCGCCCGAGGTTCGTATCAACGCGCTGGCGCCGGGGGTGATCCTGACTCGCTGGGTGGAGGGCAACGACGAGTTCGTGCAGCAGTACATCGACGCGACGGCCGTTAAGAAGGCCTGCTCGCCGGAGTCGATCGCCCACGCGGCGATCTTCCTGATTGAGTCCGAGGTGATAACCGGGCAGACGGTGGTGATGGACGGCGGTTTGACACTGGGCTAGCCGCCGGCGGCTCTACCGCGAAACAACGCGGCCCGGGAAGCGCGCTTCCCGGGTCGTTCGCGTCTGTTCGGGTTGGATCAGTGCCCCATGCGGAAGGGCGGGTACTGTTCTACCAGTCCGAACGTGAAGCAGTTCACGCGGTGCTGCCAGCGGGTCACGCCGGTCAGGATCTCGATGGAGAAGTCCGGGTAGCCGCCGGTGAAGATGACCGCCCAGGGGGTTATGAGGAGGACGAAGAACGCCAGGATGTTCATCACGAACAAGGCAATCGCGTGGGGGATCAGCAGAATCCCGACGATGCCGAAAATCCTGGCCGCCGCCAGCAGACGATTGCCCTCTTCGGGCAGTTCGCATCCGGCATCGGCCGGGTAGTCGCCGTCGACGGAGAAGGGCGGGTAGTCGTCCGCGATGCCGTAGATCCAGGCGCTCAGGCGCCAGTTCCAGCGCTGCGCGCCCAGGACGAAGTCGTGGAACCCGGGCGGCAGTTGCCCGGTGAAGAGAACGATCCAGTAGCCGATCCAGGCCATGATTCCGGCCGCGACCTTTGGTAGAAGAACAGCACAACGAAGTGCGGTATCGCCAGGATGAGCTTGACCAGCAGAATCAACAGGACGGCCATCAGGCGGGAAGGCGCCTCGGGTTTCTCGGCCCACAACGTGGCGGCGTAGTCGGATGTTGGCGCAGAGGTCTCAACGGTGCCGGTGTCGTCAGTCACGATTCGCTACCCCCAGAGAACAACATCGACCGTCAAAGCATAGCCTACTTGACATAAAATTACTGATGGTGGACTTGGCGGGCTGAAGTTCGCGGTACCGGGGCCGAATTGGCTACTCGGCCTCGAGTCGCGCGATCACCTTCTTCGCGATCTTGAAGCTGTTCTTCGCGGTGGGGAATTCACCCTTGCGGACGGCGGCGACGTACTGCTCGACGATGTAGGTGGTGGCCTTGGCCGAGTCGCCGAAGCGCTGCGAATGGCGCGGCAGGAAGTCCGGGTTCCACCCGGCGACATCGTGCAGCACCTGGATCTCGCCGTCGCAGGCCGGCCCGGCGCCGATGCCGATGGTGGGGATCGCCAGTCGCTCGGTGACGACGCGGCCAAGTTCGTGGGGGATGGCCTCCAACACCACGGCGAAGGCGCCGGCTTCCTGGATCGCCAGCGCGTCGTCGAGCAGCGCACGGGCCGAGTCGTAGTCGCGGGCCTGGGCGTGGAACCCGCCCAGTTGATGGACGGCCTGCGGGGTGAGGCCCAGGTGGCCCATGACCGGCACCCCGGCGGCGACGATGGCGCGGATGCGGTCGGCGACGGCGCGGCCGCCCTCCAACTTCACCGCGTGCACCCGCCCGCGCTGGATCAGCCGACGGGTGCTGCGCAGGGCCTGGCGGTCGGATTCCTGGTAGCTCATGAAGGGCAGGTCGGCGATCAGCAGGGTGTCGGTGGCGCCCCGGGCGACGGCGGCGGCGTGGTGGGCGATGTCGCGCACGGTGACCTGCACCACCGAGTCGTAGCCCAGCACGTTGGTGCCCAGGCTGTCGCCGACCAGGATGGCGTCGATGCCGGCGGCTTCGACGGCGCGGGCCGCCGGCGCGTCATACGCCGTTAGCAACGCCAGCTTCTGGTCGGAGCCCTTCCGGGCGCGAAATTCGGTGATCGTGAGGGCCATTGCCGCTACCGCCGTTGGTTGGAGATGGGCCCCTATTCTCGCACTAGGTGGAAGAGGGCGCCTCGCGGAGGGGTTTGTAGGTGTTTCTGGCTAGGGCCAGCTCGGTCAATTCGACCCCCAGACCGGGGCGATCCGGCAGGTCCAGGTAGCCGTCTTTGTGGGTCGGCTCGTAGGCGTGGTCGACCAGCCCGTAGTGCTCGTCGGCCTCGTAGGGGAACCATTCCTGGATCACGAAGTTGGTGGTGGCGAAGTCGGCATGGACGGTGGCCGCGGTGGCGACCGGGCCGTTGCAGTTGTGAGGCGCGAAACCGATGTGATAAGTCTCGGCGTGGGCGGCGATCTTGCGGATTTCGGCGATCCCGCCGCAGATGCCGATGTCCGGCTGGATGATGTCCAGCGCCTGCTGCTCGATGTACTCGCGGAAGCCGTAGCGGGTGTAGATGCGCTCGCCGGAGGCGACCGGAATATCGACCCGGTCGGAGACCTTCTTCATGGCGTCGACGTTGGTCGGTTCGATGGGTTCTTCGTAGGCCATCGGCGCGTAGGGCGCGAACTTCTGCCCGAAGCGGATGGCGGTGCGCACGTCGAGCCAGCCGTGGACCTCGACGATGATGTCCACGTCCGGTCCGACGGCCTCGCGGACGGCGGCGACGCGCTCGACGATGGGGCCGTCGCGGAAGGTATCGATGTGCTTCGGCGGGATGGCGTCGTTGAGGGTCGGGCTGCCCATGAAGGGGTCGAACTTCATGGCGGTGAAACCGTCGTCGACCACCCGTTTGGCCGAGTCGATGTAGTCCTGCAGTTTGCCGGTGGTGCGGGCGTCGGTGTACCAGCCGTTGGCGTAGAGGCGCAGCTGGTCGCGGCACTTACCGCCCAGCAGCCGCCAGACCGGTACGTCCATGGCCTTGCCGGCGATGTCCCAGAGGGCCTGTTCGAGTCCGCTGACCCCGCCCATGAACAGCACGCCCGGGTTGCGCCCCCAGAAGCTCTCGCGAAAGGCGTGGTCGTAGAAGGCCTCGATGTCCAGCGGGTCGTGGCCGATCAGGTGATAGGCGGCGATTTCGCGGGTGGCGGCCTCGGTGCCCATGGCGCCGGTAGCGTAGACCGGGGTGCATTCGCCGGTGCCGATGATGCCGGCGTCGGTGTGTACGCGCACGAACACCAGGTTGCGCCAGGTGGAGTTGATTATGTGGGTCGTGACTTCGGTGACCTTCATCCTGATCCCGCCTTTGTCGTAGTGCCGGTTTTAGTAGGGGGAAGTTAGCAGAAAGCCGGCCCCGGTTTTCAGTCAATGGCGAACTTGGCCAGCGCCGCGCGGTCGACATCGAAACCCAGCCCGGGGGCGTCCGGGATGGCCACGTAGCCGTCGGCGTCGACCGGCGGCTCGCCGCCGAGCAATTGCATGCGGATCGGGTTCTCGGTGACGTCGTATTCCAGCAACGGCGGCACGCCGAACTCGATGCCCAGGCTTGTCGGCAGGGCGGCCAGAAGGTGCAGGCTGGCGACGATGTGCAAGGAGTCGGCCCAGCAGTGCGGGAAGCAGGCGGCGCCGTGGGCGGCGGCCAGCGCGGCGACATCCAGGCAGGCCCCGTAGCCGCCGGCGCCGCTGAGATCGGGCTGCACCATGTCCATGGCCCGGGCGGCCAGGGCCTGCTGGAACTCGCCGAGATCGGCGTAGCCTTCGCCGCCGGTGATCGGCAGTTCGAGCTTGCCGCGCAGGTCGCGGTAGGCGTCCAGCTGGCGCTTGGGCAGGGGCTCCTCGTACCAGAGCACGCCCAGGTCATCGAGGGAGCGGCCGACTTCCAGAGCCACCGGGTAGGAGTAGGCGCAGTTGGGATCGACGGCCACCCGCATGCTGTTGCCGGCGGCGTTGAGCGCGGCGCGGATGTCGTCCAGGTCGTCCTCCGGAGTCGAGCGGCCAATCTTCATCTTGTAGTAGCGGAAGCCGCGCTCGCGGGCGTCGGCGATTTCCTGTCGCAGCAGGTCGCGGCGGTTGGGCAGATGGTCGTAGTAGTAGCCGCCGGAGGCGTAGGCGGGGACGCGATCGCGCTGGATGCCCAGCAGCTGTGCGATCGACATGTCGAGGGTGCGGCCGAGGGCGTCGAGCAGGGCGATCTCGACGGCGGCGACGGCGTTGCGCCCGCGGCCGTGGACCGGCGTCAGCCTGGCCAGCAACCCGCCCCAGTCGCGCAAGTCGCGGCCGGGCAGCAACTCGGCGGCGGCGGCCAGGCGCTCTTCGCCACCGCGCGCCCCGCCGGAAGCCGATCCCCAACCGGAAATGCCGTCGGCGGTGACGACCTCAACCACCAGCGCCGGCCGGGTCGGGTGGGCGGT
Source organism: Chloroflexota bacterium (assembly GCA_030744875.1). GTDB lineage: Bacteria > Chloroflexota > UBA11872 > UBA11872 > VXNJ01 > JASLPR01. The sequence goes on along the minus strand of JASLPR010000006.1, from coordinate 22,211 downwards.
CACCGAGTTCCAGGCGGTGTAATCGAGGGTGCAGCTCAGGTGATAGACGTTGAACGCCTGGATCTTCATGGGTTGCTCCGGGGTTGGATGGGCTACGAACGCGGGCGTCGGGCTGATTTATGCTTGCGGTTGCGGTCTTTCACGAGTGGGCGGCTTTGTGTCCCGGATTTTAGTCGGAGCGAAATGGCGGGCGGTGCTGCCGGTACTGGCGCTGGCGGCCTTCTTGCTGGCGGCGTGCGCGCCGTCCACGACGGTCTCTTCTGAAACGTCGACGCCGGCGGCCGTCCCCACCGTGCCACCAGTCGAAGGCGCGACAGCTATTCAGACAAGACCGGCGGAACCGGCGGCGAAGCAGACTGCCACCACCGGGCCGGCTCCTCATAAGACGACCCCACCGGAAGCTGCGCCGACCCCGACGCCCGACTGGAGCACCCTGCCCCCGGCCTCGCAAGCGGAGGCGGTGTTGAGCGAGGCCGCGCCGGTGGTGCTGGAGATACGCGGGCTGCCGCCGGTGGACATCGCGCTGGGGCTGCTGAATCGCGAGCAACTGGCCGAATACCTGCTGGGCCTGATCGCCGCCGACTACCCGCTCGAAGAGCAGCAACTGGACGCGCTGGAGTGGAGCCTGCTGGGAATCCTCGCGCCGGGCGAGGACATCCTGAACCTGCAACTCGAGTTGCTGGGCGCCGACATCCTGGGCTTCTACGACGAGGACGTGAAGACGATGTACGTCATTGGTGGCGACGGCGTTGGGGCGGCGATGCTGAAGTTCGTGCTGACCCACGAGTACGTCCACGCGCTGCAGGACGCGGCGTTCGACCTGGGGGCGATTGACGATCTGATCGGCACCGGCAATGCGGATGCGCTGGCGGCGTTCACGGCGCTGGTCGAAGGCGATGCGACGGCGGCCGGGGTGGTGGCGTTCTACCGGCTGGTAACGCCCGAAGAGCTGGGCGAGTTCCTGACCGCCGACAGCGCCGCGAGCCTGCCGCCGAGCCGCGCGCGGGACTTCCTGAACGAACTGCTGGGCTTCTCCTACACCGCCGGCTGGGGTTTCGTGGAGGCGTTGCTGACCGAAGGTGGTTGGGACCTGGTGGACGTCGCCTACACCGATCTGCCGGCCTCGACCGAGCAGATCATGTACCCGGAAAAATACCTGGCCGGGGAATTGCCCGAAGATGTCCAACTGCCCGACTTGAGCGAGTCGGCGCTGCCGGGCTGGACCGAAATGCGCCGCAACGTGATGGGCGCGTTCTTCCTAGAGTTGCTGTTCGGCGAATTCGGGCCCGGCGGCTTCGCCAGCGGCTGGCGCGGCGATGAGTATGCGATCTACCAGGACGGCACGGACAACCTGCTGGTGCTGAAGACTCGCTGGGAAGCGGCGGTGGCCGGCGAGTTCTGGGACGCGGCGACGCTGTTCGTGCAGGGCGACTGGCTGGATTCTTTCAGCGCTGGCGCGGCGCGGATGGTGGTGGCGAGCGACCTGGTGACCTGGGACTGGGACTTCCATTCGGCGCGGCTGTTCCGCGACGGCGACGAAGTGTACCTGGTGGTGGGGACCGATTCGGCGGTGGTGGAGCGGGTGTGGGAAGAGCTCAGCGGCCAGGACTCCGCGAGCAGCTAAGCCGCGGGCTTTTCGTCTGAAATACGGCGCGGCTACGAGCCAGAAAGAAAGGTGCTGGAGGCAGCCAGGCCACAGGGGCATTCATCTGAATACGCTGTTACCGATCGACGGGCGGCTACGAGTCAGAAAGAAAGCTGCCGGGGGCAGCTAGGGGCCCAGGAACGCCTTCCAGGCGACTTCCACTGCGGCGCGCAGTTCGTCGACCGAGCCGGCGTTCTCGATGTAGCTGACCGGGACCCCGGGGCGGCGCGCGTTGAAGGTCCGTTCCTTCTCCTCGGGAGGAGTTTGAGCGTCCAGGCGCTGCTCGGCGTCGGCGCGGCCCAGACCGCGCTTCGCGCCTAGGCGGGCGATGTGCTCGTCACGCGGCGCGGTGACGATCCAGAGGGCATCGATGAGTTCGGCGCTGGCTCTCTCGACCAGGCGGATGGCCTCGATGACGGCCGGGGAGCCGGGCGAGCACTCGTCGAGACGCCGGCGGATGGCGTCGCCGACGGCCGGGTGGACGATGCGTTCGAGATCCAGCATGGCCGCGCGGTTGGCGAAGACGATGGTCGCCAGGGCGGCGCGGTCGATGGCATCGGGTCCGGCGACCGCATCGCCGAAGCGCTTCGCGACCGCCTGGAATACCGGGGTGCCGCGCAGATATAGCTCGTGGACCAGCGCGTCGGCGTCGACGACGTGAGCGCCGTGCTCGGCGAGCATGGTGGCGATGAGGGTTTTGCCGGCGGCGATGTTGCCGGTGATGCCGAGTACCTGCATAGGAAGCGCATGGTAGCGGACGCGGGCGGGAAACCGGGTGCTATCCGGTAGCCTGAGGGCCGGAAGGGAGCCGCGATGGCGACGACGAATTACATGGATCTGGCGCTGGATCTGGCGCGGGCGCGACTGGGCCAGGTGAGCCCGCTGCCGGCGGTGGGCGCCGTGGTGGCGCGCGACGGCCGGGTGGCCGGCCAGGCGGCGACCGCCGCCGCGCCGGGTCTGCACGCCGAGCGCCGGGCGCTGGACCGGGCTGGGGACGCCGCGCGGGGGGCGGACATCTATGTGACCCTGGAGCCCTGCGATCACCAGGGAGCGACCCCGCCCTGCACCGAAGCGATATTGCAGGCCGGGATTGCCCGGGTGTTCGTGGCGGTGCGCGATCCGAATCCGGTGGCGCGGGGCGGGGCCCAGACCCTGCGGGCGGCCGGGATCGCGGTGGACGTGGGGATGGGCGGCGAAGTGGCGAACGCGATGTACCAGGGATTCTTCAAGTGGGCGAAACAGAAAAGGCCCTACGTGATCGCGAAGTGGGCAATGTCAAAGGACGGGAAGATTTCGGGGGTGGGTGGAGAGCGAAGACAGATATCCGGCGAGGAGTCGGGCCGGCGGGTCCACGAAATGCGCCGGCGGGCCGACGCGATCCTGGTAGGCGGCGCGACCGCCATCAACGACGATCCGCTGCTGACCTGCCGCCTGGATGGCTATGCCGGAAGCCAGCCGCTCCGAGTGGTGCTGGACCGTCGCTTGCGGCTGCCGGCGACGGCGCGGATGCTGGGAAAGAACGTGCCAGGGGCGACGCTGGTGGTGACCGGTCCGGGGGCGGCGGCCGGAAGGATGGCCGAACTGGAAGCGGCGGGCGCCGAGGTGCTGGTGTTGGACGAAGCGCCGGATAATCAACTGCCCGGGTTGCTGGACGAACTGGGCCGGCGCGGCGCGCTGGAACTGCTCGTCGAGGGAGGCGCGGGGGTGCTCGGAGCGTTCCTGGACGCCGGTCTGGTGGACCGCGTCGAGGCCTTCGTGGCGCCGTTCGAAATGGGCGCCGGCGTGGCCGCTCCGGTCACCGGGACCGCAGCCGCGGATTTCGCGTCGATTGGCCCGGTTGGTGCCGTATCCTTGCGGGACAGCGGGGAGGACGTGCAGATCACCGCGATCGCCAGCGTCTACGGCCCCGGAGCAGAGTCGGCGTAGACAGGACGTAGCGATGTTTACCGGCATCATCGAGGAACTCGGCACGGTCGTGGCCGTGGAACGGCGGGAAGGGTTGCAGGCGTTCGTGGTGGAAGGCGGGGCCGTTGCGGCGGACATCGCGACCAGCGGCAGCATGTCGGTGAACGGCGTCTGCGTGACGGCGGTGGCCAGCGGCGGCGTCGGGTTCACCTTTGACGCCATGCCGGAGACGCTGCGCCGCACCAACCTGGGCGACCTGGAACCGGGCGACCGGGTGAACCTGGAGCGGCCGCTGGCGGCCGACGGGCGGCTGGACGGCCACATCGTGCAGGGGCACGTGGACGGCACCGCCACCATCGTCGCGATCACCGCCGACGGCGAGTCGCGCGTTTACGACCTGGAGGCCCCCGAAGAACTGACCCGCTACATCGTTGAGAAGGGCTTCCTGGCGCTGGACGGGGTCAGCCTGACGGTCACCTTTTGCGAAGGAAACCGCTTTGGCGTGGCGCTGATCCCGTACACCATCGAGCACATCGTGATGGGGGCCGGCAAGGTGGGCGACCGGGTCAACGTCGAGGTCGACCTGCTGGCGAAGTACGTGGAGAAGATGCTGGCCGGCGAGCGCGATTGGTCGGTACCGCGGTGACCGAGGACGCCCGCTTCACCGCGATCCCCGAGGCCATTGCCCGCTTCACCGCCAACGAGACGGTGCTGGTGGTGGCCGAGATACCGGGACTGGAGTGCCGCTACTGCGCGCCGGCCAGCCTGGTCACCGGGCCCTACATAAGCTGGCTGACGCGGCGCAGTGAATCGCCGGTGCTGGTGGCGGTGCATGACGAACGATTGGACGAACTGGGCATCAACCTGGTCAGCCGCAACACCACCGAGGCCAGCCTGCGCCGGCCGTTCTTCACCGAGACCGTCGACCTGAAGGACGAGCACCGGCCTGAATCGCCGCAGGGCCAGGCGGCGACGATGCGGGCGCTCGGGGATCTGAACTATGTGGCGGCAGATTTCTCAACGCCGGGAATCGTGCGACCGCTACGGACCACCGAGGGCGGGGTGCTGCGCCGGGCCGGGTTCGCCGAGGCCGGGGTCGACCTGGCTCGGCTGGCCGGGCTGCCGCCGGTGGCGGTGCTGAGTCGCATGGTCAATGCCGACAGCGAAGGGCCGACGCTGGACGAAATCTTCGTGGTGGCCGACACCGATGGGCTGGCGGTGATCCGGTTGGCGCACCTGATTGAGCACCGCCGGCGCGGCGAGAAACTGGTGCGCTCGGTGGCCGAGACCCGCCTGCCGACCGAATACGGCGAGTTCCGCGCCCACGCCTTTCGCGACCTGACCACCGGCGAGGATCACATGGCGGTCGTGATGGGCGACATATCCGGCGAGCCGCCGCTGGTAAGGGTCCATGATGAATGCCTGACCGGCGACGCCTTTGGCTCGATGCGCTGCGACTGCGGCCCGCAACTCCAGGCCGCGCTGCGAATGGTGGCCGAGGCCGGGCGCGGGGTGGTGCTCTACATGCGCCAGGAAGGCCGCGGGATCGGCCTAGCCAACAAGCTGCGCGCCTACGAATTGCAGGACGGCGGCCTGGACACGGTGGAGGCGAACCTGGAACTGGGCTTTCAGCCCGACGAGCGTGACTACGGCGTCGGCGCGCAGATATTGACCGAACTGGGCCTGTCGAAGATACGGCTGCTGACCAACAACCCGCGCAAGCGCAGCGAGATCTCCGGCTACGGACTGGAGATCGTGGAGCAGGTGCCGCTGGTGATTCCGCCGGGCGTGCACAACGCTGGCTATCTGGCCACGAAGGAGCAAAAGATGGGACATGTATTCAGCGGCGACGGCGGGAACGGCGGCGAGTAATGCGCGAACTGCAGGGCTCCCAGGACGGCGCCGGGCTGAAGTTCGCGGTGGTGGTTTCGCGCTTCAATGAGACCTACACCGAGCGACTCCTGGAGGGCGCGTTGAAGGCATTGCGTGAGGGTGGGGTGGCGGACGGGGATGTGGACGTGCGGCGGGTGCCGGGCGCGTTTGAGATTCCGCTGGTGGCCCGGCGCTGCGCCGACGGCGGCAGGTACGCGGCGGTGGTGTGCCTGGGGGTGGTGATCCGCAGCGACACGCCCCATTTCGAGTACGTGGCCGGCGAGTCGGCGCGCGGGATCATGAACGCCGGAATGGAGACCGATGTGCCGGTGATCTTCGGGGTGCAGACACTGGAGAACGAACAGCAGGCCGAGGTGCGCACACAGCCGGACGAGACGAATCGCGGCTACCAGGCGGGGCAGGTGGGGCTGGAGATGGCGACGCTGCTGCGGTCGGTCTAGCGGCTAGCGCGGTTCCGCGGATCACGCGGGACAAACGGGATCTATACGCCGGGTCGTGACTCCGCGGATCAGAGTGGCCGGGACGGCCGGGTCGCGCCGAGCGCCATTTCGACGGCGTCCAGCAGGTTGTCGGCCTTGAGCCCGTGGCGCACCGGGGCCTCACCGGCGCGGTCCAAGAACACCGCCACCATCCCGGCGGCGGTGGCCCCGGCGACGTCTTCCTCGTAGGTGTCACCGATCAGGGCGGCCTGGTGGGGCGCGACGGCGGCTTGCTGCAACGCGGCGTGGAAGATGCGCGGGTGCGGCTTCTCGAATCCGACCCCGGCGGAATGGATGATGAAATCGAACAGGTCGCCGATGCCCAGGTCGTCTAGGATCATCGGCAGCATGTAACTGAAATTGCTCAGCACACCCACCCGGCAGCCGGCTTCACGGGCGCGGGCCACGGCGTCGGGCAGTTCGGGGAAGACCCGGCCCGGAAAGGCCGCCACCAAAATGACCGCCACTTCGGCGTCGCTCAAAGGGCAGACCGCTGGCCCGCCGATGCCGTCGATAATTATCTGCCCGCACTCGCGGCGTAGCCGTTCCATATCCTCCCGGGTGCGCACCGCGCGCTGGCTGTAGCGGTAGTGGTTCATCTCCTGCTTCAGCGCCGCACCCAGGACTTCGTGCTCGACCTCGACTCCGGCCCCGGCCAGCCCGCGCCGCAGGGCCTCGGTGGGGTCGTCGGTCTCGCCGCCGATGAAGATGGTGCCGTAGGCGTCGAAGAAGATGACCTGCAGGTCGGGGTCGGCGGGCAAGGCGCGCTCCGTTGCTCGATTGGACAGGTGGAGCGCAGAGTATCAGGCCGCCGTCGGGGGCGATCGCGGAGTGCTTGCGGGCTACGCTATCGTACGTATATTGTTCGTATATGTTGGACCCACAAAAGCGGCACGACCGAGCGCTGGCCGACTGGGAACGGATGCTGATCCGGCAGCGGCTGTATGCGCACGCGGCGGACAGCATAACCTACAACCGCGGGGTGCACGACCTGATGCTGGCCGTCGGGATCGAGCACCGCGAGGGTGAGGGCTGGATCGTGGCGGCGAAGGAGCGGGCCGGCTAGCGGTCCCCGACCGCATTCCTCCTGTCGCCTGCGCTCCAGCTTCCCCCGGCAGCTTTCTTCTGAGTGTCTACTTGCCGGAGGTTGATTCTGCGAATTCTTTCAGAAGGGACTCCCGAAGGGAGCGCCGCCGGCATTTCTACTCCGGTCGTTGACCTTCCGGCAGGTGGCCGGTGCCGTCGCAGTCGGGACAGGGGATGCGCACGCCGCCGGTGAGCTGCGGGTCAGGGTCGGTGGGGCTGAACTCTTCTTCGACAAAGCCGTCGCCGCCGCACTCGGTACAGGGGACGAGCGCGCCCTCTTCTTCTGGCCCGGTCACGAGTACCCGGCCGAGGGGAATCGGATGATCGCGTTGAGCAGATTGTGGAAGCGCGTGCGCAGGCCGAAATAGGCGGTGTTGTCGCGGCGCGGATGCACCCGGTTGGTGAGCAAGACGATTACCAGGTCCTCGTCGGGATCCAGGTAGATCGAGGTGCCGGTGAAGCCGGTGTGGACGGCGGCGCGGGGCCCGGCGAGCTGGTCGAACTGGAAGCCGGAACTGGGGCGCAGCGCCCAGGCCAGGCCGCGGGCGGTGCGCAGGTGGGGGGTGTGGTTCCGCAGCAGCGTGGCGGCTGATTCCGGCGAAAGGGTGCGGTTTCCGTCGAGCGATCCCCCGGCGAGCAGCATGCGGCCGAAGCGGGCCAGGTCAGCGGCGGTGCCGAAAAGCCCGGCGTGGCCGGCAACACCCTCCATCAAGTGGGCCTTCTCGTCGTGGACCGCGCCGACGATGACGCCGCCGCGGTCGGCGTTGTCCTCGGTGGCGGCGCAGCGGGCGCGGCGGTCGGTGTTGGGCAGGTAGCCGGTGTCGGTCATGCCAAGCGGCTGGAAGATCTCACTGCGGGCGAACTCGTCCAGCGGTACGCCGGCGACGCGGGCCACGATCTCCCCCAGAGCCAGGAAGCCCAGGTCGGTGTAAAGCTCGCGGTCGCCGGTGAGATAGGAGTGGAAGATGCCCAGCGCCAGGCGGACCGTGGTGGCGCGGTCGGTGGCGGTGCGCGAGACGCGATTGCGGGCCGGCAGGCCGGAGGTGTGGGTGAGCAGGTGCAGCACGGTGACGTCGTCTTTGCCGTGGGGGGCGAATTCGGGGAGGACGTCGATGACCGGGCGATCGAGTTCGAGCCGGTCGCGATCGACCAGGATCATGATGGCGGTCGCCGTGACGACCACCTTGGTCAGCGAGGCCAGGTCGTAGATGGTGTCGATTGTGGCGGGGCGGGCGGTGGGGACGGTTTGGGCGTGGCCGGTGGCGTGCTCGAGCAGGGTGTGGCCGCCGAGCTCGACCCGGGCGACCGCCCCGGGGATGTCGCCCTGCTCCACGGCTTCATCCAGCAGACCGGCGGCGGCGTCGAGTCCGGGCGGGCTGGTCGGGGGCTCACGGTAGCGGCGGGTCATTCGCCGTTCCGCAGATGGCGGGCGAAATACAGCACGAAGCGCTCCTGAGCGGCGCTTTCGATAGCCCCGGGGCGCACGGTGCGGAGTTGCTGGATGGCGGTAAAGGGGGCGGTGCCGGTGGCGACTAGGTAGGCGGCCAGAATTGCCCCAGTGCGGCCATAGCCGGCGTAGCAGTGCACGTATGCTTGGCCGCCGGCATCGATGCGCTCGCGCAGGAACGCGACGGCCTGCTCGCCCTGCTCGATGGAGGGGGCGTCCATGTTGACGATCGGCAGGTGCAGGTACTGAAAGCCGAACTCCGCTAGCGGCTCCGGTTCCAGCGCGTCCTCGGTGAGGGTGAGGATGGCGTCGTAGCCCAGCCGCTCCATTGCGTGCAGGACATCGCCTTGAGAGCCGACCCGGCCCGGGTGGCCGCCGCCGGCCAGGTGGCCGGGGATGAGCCAGAAATGATCGATCGGCGGCGGTTTGGGAATACTGGAGCGCATGGGCCTCGATTACAGGTGTGGAGGGGGCGGTGGCAGCCGGGCAGAGCTTTGACCGCCTACCCCGTGTAATGATAAAGTCCGCCCGAGGTGCCCCTTCAAGGCTAAAGGATTGGCCGGGGGGAAGTGAGGGCCCGTCACGCGGGTCTTGGCGACGGTAGGACACGGTTTTTGCCGAATAGTTCTGGTTTTACCGGCCGGTTGCGTTCGCAAAGGATGGCGGGCGGCACGGCCACAGGCGTCGCGGCCACAGGCCGGGCGCGAGAGGGGCTCGGCCATATGGCGAGCGTTACTTTGCAGGGTGTCACCAAGCGATTTGGTGAGGTTGTTGCGGTCAGCAACCTGAACATCGAAGTCCAGGACCAGGAATTCTTGGTGCTGGTGGGTCCGTCTGGTTGTGGCAAGTCGACCACGCTGCGGCTGATCGCCGGGCTGGAAGAACTGACCGAAGGCAACATCTACATCGGGGACCGCTTGGTGAACGATGTGGCGCCGAAGGACCGGGACATCGCGATGGTGTTCCAGAGCTACGCGCTGTACCCGCATATGAGTGTGTACGACAACCTGGCTTTCGGGCTGCGCCTGCGCAAAACCCCGAAGAAGGAAATCGAGCGGCGCGTGCAAGAGGCCGCGGAGCTGCTGGCCATCGGCGAGCTCCTCGACCGCAAGCCGAAGCAGTTGTCCGGTGGACAGCGACAACGGGTGGCGCTGGGTCGCGCGATCGTGCGTGAGCCGAAGTGCTTCCTGATGGATGAGCCGCTCTCGAACCTGGACGCGAAACTTCGTGTGCAGACGCGCGCGGAGCTGATCCGGCTGCACGAGCGACTCCAGACAACGGTGATCTACGTCACCCATGACCAGACCGAGGCGATGACGATGGGCTCGCGGATCGCGGTTCTGCGCGATGGCGTGCTGCAGCAGATCGGGCCGCCCCAGGAGGTCTACGACCACCCGGTGAACATGTTTGTGGGCGGCTTCATCGGAAGCCCGGCGATGAACTTCTACGACGCCAAGCTGACCGGCACCGCCGACAACATGATCGTCGAGCTGTTCGGTGGCAGCGCGAGGCTGAACGTTCCGCCCGACCGCCGGGCCGCGGTTGCCCGCCACATCGGCGAAGACCTGATCTTCGGTCTGCGACCGGAGGACATCTTCGACCCGGCGTTCGCCCCGTCGCGCGCCACGGTTAACGAGATCGTGCACTCCAAGGTGGACGTTTCGGAGCCGCTGGGCAGTGAGGTCTACCTGTACCTGCTGTCCGGGGACGATACCTCGTACATCGCGCGGGTCGACCCACGGACGACCGCGGAGCTGGGAGCCGACTTCCAGCTGGTGTGGGACATGAACCACATGCACCTGTTCGACCCGATGACCCAGGAGGTTCTGGGGAGCTAGGGCCGGAATAGTCCGACGCAGAGTCGAACTTCGACGGAGCCGGGGCGAAAGCCCCGGCTCCGTTTGCTTTCCCGGCGCGACGCCGGTGGCGATTGGAGATTGTTGAGACGGGGTCTATGGCGGCGTTCTTTTCCTAGCCCCGCATGCGTTGAAATACGGGAAAGTGCTCGAGTAACCAGAACGGGAGCGCGGTGCGAGTAGGTCTCAACGCCCAGGTTATGTACACCGGCAGCGGCTTTCGCAACGCCGGGGTCAGCCGCTATACGCGCGCCATCACCGAACGCCTGCTCGCCGGTGAGGGGATGGAATTCGTGCTCTACGTCAACGACTCCGTCGGCGAGTTGCCCTTCCCGGTGCCGGCCGGGACGCGCCTGCGCCGCGCGCGGCTGCCGACCTCGCGGACCCCGGTGCGGGTGCTGTGGGAGCAGACGGCGCTGCCCTGGTGGGCGCTGCGCGACCGGCTGGACGTGACCCACTCATTCCTGAACGTAGGTCCGCTGGCCGCCCCGGGGGCGCAGGTGCTGACCATCCACGACCTGTCCTACATCGTGGAGCCGCGGGCGCATCCGTGGCGGCGGCGGGTGTACCTGAACGCGATGAGCCGCCTGGCGGCGCGCCGCGCGCGGGTGATCCTGGCCGACTCGAAGGCCACCCGCGACGACATCGTGCGCCATTTCGGCACCGACCCGGCAAAGATCTGGGTCGTCTACGCGGCCACCGACCAGAGCATGCGGCCGCTGGACCCGGACGCGGTGGCCGCGTTCCGCGAGCAAAAGGGCTTGCCCGAGGAATTCATCCTTTACCTGGGCACTCTGGAGCCACGCAAGAATGTGGACGTGCTGGCGCGGGCCTTCGGGCGGCTGCGGCGCTCGGGGTATGACGGCGGGCTGGTGTTGGCCGGCGGGCCGGGCTGGGGGTACGGAGCGATCGAGCGGGCGGTGGCCGACGAGGGCCTGGATGACGCGGTGCACTTCGCCGGTTTCGTGCCCGGGGAAGAGCAGGCGCTTTGGTACAATTCCGCGCAGGTTTTCGTGTATCCCTCGGCCTATGAGGGGTTTGGATTACCGGTGCTGGAAGCGATGGCCTGCGGGACCCCGGTGGTGACCTCCAACGCCTCGTCATTGCCGGAGGTGGCGGGGGATGCCGGGGTGTTGACGACCCCGGGAGATGGCGCCGAACTTGCCGATGCGCTGAAGGGGTTGGTGGGGTCGGCGGAGCGGCGCGCGGACCTGCGCGAACTCGGTCTGGCGCAAGCTAAGAAGTTTTCTTGGGATGTCGCCGCCGAGCGCTGCCGCGATGCCTACCTACTGGCCGCGGGCCACGCTTGAACAGCGACGCGCCGCCGGTCCAGGGGAACGGAGCCGCCCCGGGCGGGCGGCGGCGCTGGGCGCTGCTGACGCTGCTCGGCGATGCGGTGGCGGTGGTGGGCGGGTTCCTGCTGGCCCACTGGCTGCGCTACGAACTGCGCCTCGGCCCCGACCTGACCGAATTCCAGTTCACTCCGCTCCGTGAGTACTGGCCGGTCGGGCTGACCTTCACGGCGGTGATGCTGGTGGCGCTGTACCTGTACGGCTCCTACGCCCACCGGCGCTCGATCCGCTGGCTGGACGAGGTGCCAAAAGTGGGGATGGCTGGGCTGCTGGCGACTGCAGCGGTGATCATCGTGTTCTTCCTCTTCCGGCCGGCATTCTTTTCGCGGCTGATGTTTGGCTACCTCTTCGCCGCCGGGGTCGGGCTGACGGCCATCTGGCGCTACGCGCTGCGGGTGGTGCGGATCGCCCGCTTCAAACGCGGCCGCGACGTCGAGCGGGTGCTGGTGGTGGGGCGTGGCAACATGGCCAAGATGCTCATGCAGCAACTGACCGCCACGCCGGGGTCGGGTCTGCAGCTGGTGGGCTTCGTGGATCACATGGACGGCGACGACTCGGATTTCGGCCGCTTCGCGCGATTGGCCGGGCCGGACGGGCTGGCCGCGGCGCTCACCGAGCACCGGGTGGGCCGGGCCATCGTGGCGCTGCCGCCGGCGACGACTCTGGCGGTCAGCGAGGCCGTGGAAGCCTGCCGCCGCACCGGCGCCCGTTGTACGGTGGTGCCGGACCTGGTGGATATCCAGGCCGGGCGGCTGCACACCGAGGAAATCGGCGGGATCCCTCTGTTCACCCTAAGTACCAACGAGATCGCCGGGTTTAACCACGTGCAAAAGCGAGTGTTGGACATCCTGCTGGCGGCGCTGCTGCTGACGATCCTGTCGCTGCTGCTGCTGATCATGGTCGTGGCGATCAAGCTGGACTCGCGCGGCCCGGTGCTGTTTCGCCAGGTAAGAGTGGGGCGCAACGGACGCGAGTTCGATCTGTATAAGTTCCGCTCGATGGTGCCCGACGCCGAAGAGATGATGGAGAAGCTCTATCCGGGGTCGTCTTCGGAGCCGCTGTTCAAGCGCAAGGACGACCCGCGTCGCACGCGGGTGGGACGGCTGCTGCGCCGCACCAGCATCGACGAGTTGCCGCAGTTGATCAACGTGCTGCGCGGCGACATGAGCATGGTGGGGCCGCGGGCGCAGGTGCGCGAAGAGGTGGCGCAGTACGACGACTGGGCGCACACCCGGCTGCGGGTGCTGCCGGGGCTGACCGGGCTGTGGCAGGTGAGCGGGCGCAGCAATTTGTCGTTCGAGGAAATGGTGATGCTGGACGCCTATTACGTCGGGCACTGGTCGCTGGGCCTGGACATGAAGATTATGTTGCGGACAATCCCGGCGGTGATCCGCGGCGAAGGCGCGTACTAGGGGTGGCGGCGGACGGTCCGCCGAAAGTAGGCCTGGTGCACGACTGGCTCAACCAGATGGGCGGCGCCGAGAAGGTCCTACTGGAACTGGCGGCGATGTACCCGGAAGCGCCGCTGCACACCTCGATCTTCGCGCCGCAACTGGTGGATCCGGGCTTCGGTCAACTCGACGTGCGCACCAACTTCATGCAGCGGCTTCCCGGAGTGATCGCGCGACATCGCTGGTACCTGCCGGTGTACCCGCTGGCCTTCGGCGCGACTTCGCTGGACGGCTACGACGTGGTCATCAGCAACGCCAGCGCGTTCTGCAAGTCGGTGCGCACCCCGGCGCGGACATTGCACGTCTGCTACTGCCTGACGCCGACGCGGTTCGTGTGGAGCCCGGCCGGCTACCTGGCGCGGGAAGACGTGGGCCCGGCGCTGCGAGCCGGCATGCGGCCGCTGCTGGCGTTGCTGCGCTGGTGGGATCGGCGCTCGGCGCGGCGGGTGGACCGCTTCGTGGCCATCTCGAACGCCGTGGCGGATCGGATCCGCGACTACTACGGGCGCGAGTCGGCGGTGATCTACCCGCCGGTGGCGACGGGCGTCTTCACGCTGGTGGCGGAACCGGAAGACTACTTCTTGGTGGTGTCGCGGCTGGCGCCCTACAAGCGCATCGACCTAGCGGTGCGGGCCTGCAGTGAACTGGGCCTGCGGCTGAAGGTGATCGGCTCCGGGCGCGACCGGGCGGCGCTGGAACGGTTGGCCGGGCCGACCGTGGAGTTCTTGGGTCGCCAGGACGACGAATCCGTCCGGCGTCACTTCGCCCACTGCCGGGCGTTCATCTTCCCGGGAGAAGAGGATTTCGGCATCACCCCGGTGGAGGCCCAGGCGGCCGGACGGCCGGTGGTGGCGTTCGCGGCCGGCGGCGCGCTGGACACGGTGCTGCCCGGCGAGACCGGCGAGTTCTTCCATGAACCGACCGTGGACTCGCTGGCGTGGGTGCTGAGGTCGTTCGATGAAACCCGGTATTCTGCGGATAGGATGGTGGCCAATGCCAAGCGATTCGACGAGGCGGTTTTCGTGCGGGAAATGAAATCGTTCGTGGCCGGCGCGTGGGGCGCGCACACCGCTGGAAGGCGCGCCGATGGCCGCTGAGCACCCGGGCAAAGGACCGCGCCGCCGCGGCCGCCCCTGGTGGGCGCACCGGCGCGGGCGCGGTCACCGGGCCAAGACCGGCGGCGCATCTATGCCGGCCGAACGGCTAGGCAATGTGCTGCGACGCGGCTGGCCCTTCCTGGCGCTGGTGGTCGTGGCTACGCTGGTGGCCACGCTGATCGCTGACGCGGCGCGGCCGGGCTCGGAGCCGGCGCGCATGGAAGTGCTGGTGGCGGCGCGGATGTCCGGCGCGGAGCAGTACGACGTGGAGGTTAGCCGGGCGACGGCCAGCGATTTCATCGTCGACGACTTGGGACGGATCGTGCGCGGGACGGAGTTCGCGAAGTTGGTGGCCGCCCGCTACGCCCTGAATGAAGGCATCGAAATCGCGTCCGGCGAAGTGGCCCGAGCGCTATCGACCGACCGGACCCATCGCGGGATCGAACTGCGCATGACCACCGACAGCGCCGCCAGGTCGGTGGCGTTGGCCCAGGCCGGGGCCGACGCGCTGGCCCGCGACCTGGAGGGGCTGTTCCCGACCATCTACGATGTGGTGACGCTGACGCTGATCGACCTGGCGCCGGTGCCGGCGCCGGCCGGTGACCTGGTGCTGGATGTGGCCCTGCGCGAAGTGGCGGCGGTGGTGATCGCGGTCATGCTGGTGATCTTCTGGGACGTGGGCCGGCGGCGATTGTTCGCCGAGGATGTGCCCGACCTGCTGGATCTGCCGGTGCTGGCGAGGTTCGACGAATGAGCGACGCACGACAAAGTCGAGGCACGGCGCTGCGCCGCGAATACAACCTGGTGATCTACATGACGGTGGTGGCGGCGGTGGCCGGGCTGGTGGCCGGGCTGCTGACCGTACTGATGCAGGACCCCCTGTACCGCGCCGGGACCAGCGTGAGCCTGCGCGCCACCGCCGCCGACCTGGGCGCGGCCGAGGCGGCCGACCGGCTGGCGGCGAACACGGCGGCGTGGGTGGAGTCGGAAAGCTTCGCCGCGCGACTGACCGATGAGGAGCGTGGCGGGCTATCCGTTCGGGCAATTTCGGATCACACCCGGGCGCGGGCGCTGCCGAAGGAAATGCGCCTGGTGATCGAGTTCGAGGACGAATCCCCAGGGCGGGCGGCGGACGTGGTGGACGGGCTGGCGCGGGTGGCGGTGGCCACGGCGCGGGCCGACCTGAGCAGCGGCGGGCTGGAAATCGCGCAGATCGATTGGGCGCGGGTCCCCGAAAACCCGATCCGGCCGCTGCCGCGGATGGCGCTGCCACTGGGCACGGTGCTGGGCGCGCTGGCCGGGCTGGCGCTGGGACTGGTGTTCCGCTGGTACCGCGAGCCGCTGGAGGCGACGGCATGAGCGGACCGGACGGCGCGGCGACGCTGCGCGCCCAGGTGCTGGGTCGGCTGGGGGCCGAGAGCCCGCGGGTAGTGCTGGTGGCGCCGCTGGAACCCGGCGACGACGCGGCTTCCGTGGCGGCGGGGCTGGCCGAATCACTGACGGCGACGGCGCGGGCGGTGGTGCTGGTGGAACTCCCGGGCAGCGGCGGCGGGATGGACCGGCGCTACGACGTGACCAGCGGGCGCGGCCTGGCCGAGGCGCTGCGCGAGAGCAACGGCCCGACCGCCACCCCGGCGGCCGGCGGCATGAAAGGCCTGACGGTGGTGGTGGAGGGTGAAGGCGGCGTGGACGCCGAGGACCTGGCGGCTTCGGCGACGACCACCGAGTACCTGACCTCGATCCGCGACGCCGGGGCCTGGGTGGTGGCGCTGAGCGGCCCGGCAACCGGCTCGGCGGTGGCGCTGACGGTGGGCCCGGAGTGCGACGGGGTGGTGCTGGTGGCGACCCACGGCGAGACCGATCGGGTGCGCGCGGCGCGGGTGGTGGGGCAACTGACCGGCGCGCGGACGCGGGTGCTGGGGGTGGTGATGGGGCCGGTGGTCGGTGACGCCGACGCGGTCTAGCCGGCCGGGCGGACGCGGCCGGCGATGAAACTCCGCTCGTCGCCGCTATCGAGGCGCAATCGCAGGTGGCCCTCCGCCGAGAACCCGACGACGACCCCGCGGACGGCCCCGGATTCAGTCTCAAGCACGACCGCCCGGTCGATCAGCGAGGAGCGCCCCCGCCAGGCGGCGTCCAGCGCGCCGGGATCGGCCCGCAACTCCCCGTAGAGCCGCGCCACCTGGTTCAGGACCGCGGCGGTCACCGCTTCGCGATCGCACGGCGCGCCCAGTTTGTCGGACGCGGTGGTTGCCGGGTAGTCGGGCTCAAGTATCTCGGTGGCCGCGAAGTTGAGATTGGCGCCGAGTCCGACGACGGCGCGGCCGCCGCTGCTCTCCACCAGTACGCCGCCGACCTTGCGGTCGTCGATGACGCAGTCGTTGGGCCACTTGACCAGCACCTCCAGCCCGGTGGTGGCGCCCAGTCCGCCGGCCAGCGCCAGCGCGCCGAGCGCGGTGAGCGCGGCGGGGGGGAGGGGCGGGTCGGGC
This sequence comes from Chloroflexota bacterium, assembly GCA_030744875.1. GTDB lineage: Bacteria > Chloroflexota > UBA11872 > UBA11872 > VXNJ01 > JASLPR01. The sequence continues at coordinate 5,511 of JASLPR010000006.1, read as the reverse complement.
ACCAGAACGATCGAGGCCAGCAGCGAACCGCCGGGCGGCGACTGCCAGGTGCGCCTGCGGGCGCCGCGCCCGGCGGTCTGGAAATCGGCCAGGAACACCGTGCCGTGGCCGGAGTCGGCGGCGCGGGCGTCGTCGTTGGTCGAGGCGGTTACGGCGACGTGGCGCAGATCCCACGGGAAGCCCGGGTCGAGCCGCGCGCGCAAGCGGCCGGGATCAAACGGCGGGACGGGACCGGCCACCGGCTCGTCCTACCGCCGCGGGACGCGGGCCTAGTAGTTGAAGGCTTCTTTGAGTTCGGCGACGGTCATTTGCGGCTTCATCTTGGCGAGCGAAGCGCCCTCGCTGTCGCGGACCTGCTTGACCCCGCCGATGACGTCGCCGGCGATCTCGTGCGGGATCTTGACCACGCCGTTGAGGTCGCCGTGGAGCAGATCGCCAGGCTCGATGACACAGCCGGAAATCTCGACCGGCTTGCCGACACTGACCGTGCGCAGGGAACCATGGGACACGCAAATGCCCTGGGCGAAGAACTGGACGCCGCCGATTTCGCGGATTTCGTCGAGGTCGCGGATTACGCCGTCGGTAACGACGCCGACGGCGCCGAGACCCTTGACGGCGGTGGTCATCATCTCGCCCCACTGGGAGGCGCGGCGGGGTTCGGGGGAGACGTCCTTGAAGACGCAAATGACCGGCTTGGGGCTGTCTTCAATGGCCTGGAAGAAGTCGAGTCGCCTGGCGCGGTTCTTGTCGCCGCCGGTGGGAACGGCTTCGATCTCGACCGTGACGGCGTAGCCGATTACCGGGTCCATCTCGGGGAACCGGCACTCGATCTCGGGTCCGCAGTAGCCGTCGAAGGGGTCGCGGACGTCAAAGGTCTCGATGGCGTTGGCGATGGTCGGGCTGTCGACCTGGCGAAGTTCTTCAAGTTGCTCTGGGGTCAGTTTGGCGGGCACGGGGCTGGCTCCTGGGGTGGCTGGTCCGGCGCGATACGGCCGGCCGCGGGGATGTTACCAATAGTCCTCGGTGATGACCTGCGCCTCGCGGCCCTCTGTGACAAAACCCTTCTCGGCCAGGACCGTCGAGCAGTCCTCAATCATGCCGGGATGGCCACAGAGGTAGACGGCGGCGGATTCAGGAACGAGACGCGATTGCATGAGTTCCAGCAGGGACGGCTCGAGCCGCGGGGCGACGCGGCTGTCGCCGGTCTTGCCCAGGATCAGGCGGACGAGATCGTTGGCGCGGCCGACGCTGAGGCGGTCGTCCCAGGCCGGGCTCTGGTGCGGGCGGCTGATGGCCGGGATGTAGGTGAGGTTCAGGCCCGGGACGGCGGCGCATTCTTCTAGGTAGGCGCGATAGCCCAGGTCGCTGGTGTAGGAGACGCCGTGGATGATGGTCAGGTTGCGTTCTATCGGCTTGCCGCGGCGCAGATCCTCGCGCATCTTGCGGGCCATCGACACGAACGGCGCCAGGCCGGTGCCGTTGGAGACGGCGATGACGTTGGGGCCGGTGGTGCGGTCCAGGACGAAGTGCCCGGCGGGACGCTCCATAAAGAGGAGTTCGTCGCCGACGCGGTTGCCCCACAGCGCGCTGGTGAGCACGCCGGGGGTGTCCTCGCCGAGGGCGCCGCCGGACTCGACCAGGTAGATATAGAACTCCATCTCGTTGAGTTCGTAGGGCGAGGAGGCGATGGAGTACTGCCGCGGGCGGGTGTCGGCGTCGGGCTGCGACCAGAGCGCCAGTTGGGCGTACTGGCCGGGCTTGAACTCGCGAAAGGGCTGCCCGTCGGGGCGCACGATGCGGAACAGGCCGAGCTGGTGCGGGCCGACGATCTCGATGTCGGAGATGACGGCGGTCTCCATACGCTCGCGCAGGTCACGGCGGGCCCGCGGCGCGGGGGCGCCCTGGTCGGCGGCGGATGAATCGGTCATGCTGGTAGCTCCTGATTCCCTGGTACCGGGGCGTCGGGGCTCGCCATCTTAGCCTTTTGGCGGGCGCAGCGACCACGAGCTTGGTGACGGCCGGGGCGCTAGTTCATCTGGTCGATAATCGCCTCGGCGGGATCGATCATGATCTCGGCGAGCGTCGGATGCAGGTGGGGGATCGACGCCAGGTCGTGGACGGTGGCGCGGAAGTGCATCAGCACGATGGCCTCGTGGATCAGGTCGGCGCCCTCCGGCCCTAGGATGTGGACGCCGAGGATTTCGCCGGACTCGGCGTCGGCGATCATCTTCACCAGCCCCTTGGCCTGGCCCATCGTCAACGCCTTGCCCTGTTCCTCGAAGGATTCGATGGCGGTCAGGATGGGGCGCTCGGACTGCGCGGCCTGCTGGTCGGTGAGGCCGACGATGCCGATGGCCGGGTCGGTGAAGACGGCCTCGGGTACCAGGCGGCGGTCGAAGCTGAGCTGGGACTCGTTGAAGGCGTTGTGGCCGATGATCTCGCCATGGCGGACGGCGACGTGGACCAGCTGGTGGGCGCCGACCGCGGGCCCGCCAACGACGTCGCCGCCGGCGAAAACGCGCGGGTTGGAGGTGCGCATGCGGTCGTCGACATCGACCCAGCCGTCGGTGCACTCGATCCCGGCCACATCGCAGTTGAGGCCGGTCACGGCGGGACGGCGGCCAATCGCAAGCAGGATCTCCTGGGCGGAATAGCTCTCCACCCGGCCGTCAACATGGACGGTACAGGTCTTGAGTCCGTCCTTAGCCTCGACCTTCTCGAGCCAGGTGTCGGTGACGAAGGTGACGCCCTCGGCGCCGAGATAGCGGGTGAGGGCGACGGCGATGTCGGCGTCCATGTTGCTCAGGATCAAGGGGCTGCGCTGGATGACGGTGACTTTGATGCCGAGGCGGCAGAAGAGTTGGGCGAACTCGAGCGCGACGGCGCCGCCGCCGAAGACGATCAGCGAGTCGGGGAGTTCGGGGAGCAGCGGGATGTCATCGCTGGTCAGGTAGCCGGTCTCTTCCAGCCCGGGCGGGTGGGCGCCGGATTCGGTGCCGGGCGTGCGGGGGGCGGAGCCGGTGGCGATGACATAGTGGTCGGCGGTGAGGGTGCGGTCGCTGAGGCGAATGGTGTCCGGGGAATCGAAGGTGGCCCAATCGCGGATGATGTCTACGTGCTCGAGTCCGCGGGCGGAGTCGTGGCGATAGTCGGCGAACTCGGTGACTAGGTCGGCGGTGCGCTGCACGATGCGCGGCCAGTTGATGACCGGCGCGGAGGTCTCGATGCCGAGCTCGGAGCTTTCACGGACGAGCTGGGCGATCTCGGCGGAGCGGAGCATGGTCTTGGTGGGCGTGCAGCCGCGCAGGATGCAGAGCCCGCCGAAACGTTCGGCGCCCTCGATGAGGGCCACCGATTTGCCCTGATTGCTGGCGACACGGGCGGCGTGGTATCCGGCGGAGCCGCCGCCGACGACGGCGAGGTCGTAATCGGCCATGCGGGGCCATTCCTTCGCGGGGGACTGGCCGGCCCCGGCGGGACCGGGGCGTGACCGAACGAGAATGCCGCTAATTATATCTGCCCCGGATGCGGCCCGGGCGCCTAGTGGCGCGGGTGCGGGATCGGCGGGGAGATGCGGACCGGGATCGGCTCCGGGTTGCGCGCCAGGCGCAGCAGCAACAGCGCGCGGGCCTGGTGCAGAGTAAAACCGAGATTGCGGAGCCCGGTTTCGAGCCGGCGCATCTGGTTGGGTTTGAGCATCATTTCGTTTGCCACCTTCGGCCGCCGCCGTGGGCGGGTGGCCGGGAACGCAACTGACGCCACCATAATGGCCCAATCCGGCCCCGGGGTCGGCATTAAAGCTCACAATACTGTTCAAATGGTTTGAGGGGCTGGTGGGCTTCATGGGATAGTAGGGTAAGAGCGACAACTGAAGCGGGCGTGACGCGGATATGGTGGGGGATTCGCGAACCCGGATACGGATGTGATGAGCAAAGCAACGGAACTGGCAGAGACCCTGGATCGGTGGGTGGGGATCGGCGAGGCGTCGCGGCTGCTCGGGGTACGCCCGGCCACGGTGCGCCGTTGGACCAAACAGGACCACCTGAAGGCCTTCGTGACCCCCGGCGGGCACCGGCGCTACAAGGTGGGCGACCTGCTGGAGTACACCGATCGCAACCTGCGCTCGGAAGAGGAGGCGGCCGGCCTGGCGGCGCTAACCGCCACCGACCGGCGCGAGGAAGTCTCGGAGGCGCGCGAGCAGTCCTGGTACGGGTTACTGGATAGATCGGATCGCGACGCCTACCGGGAGCGCGGGCGCGAGACGCTGCGGCTGATCGAGTCGTTCCTGGGCGATGGCGACGGTGGTGACGAACTGATTACGGCGATGGAGGGCCAGGGAGCGTGCTACGGAAACCACGCGGCCGATCTGGGGATGTCGCTGCGGGAATTGATCACCGCGTTCAACCTGTTTCGGCGGCCGCTGATCGCGCGAATTGAGACGGTGGAAGGCGCGACCTCGCGGCAGGGCATATTCGAACGCATCACCGACATGTTCGATTTGTACATGGCGGCCATGGTCGAGGCCTACCTGGAACGGACCCTGCGGCCGATTACGGCGCGACAGCGCGAGACCCACCGGGGTGGCGGCGCGGGCAAATAGCTCTAGAATGTGGGCCCCGGCGCGGTCGCTGGCGAACGCCAACCCGCCACCAGAGCCGGGATCGGTTGCAGTGCAGGCAGGCCAAGGGAGGCTCGTGTGTTCAAGTTCATTGGCAAGTTGATCCGGATGGCGATCATTCTCAGCGTCGTTACGGCGATCTTTAACAAAGTCGTCAAGCCGCGGATGAACCCGGGCGAAGAAGAGTCGGCATAGCGCGACGACGGACGCTATTCAGGAAGAGGACGTGGGGGGCGTGGCGGGGGTGGCTGAGCGGGGACGGAGTTGACGGCGGAGCGGGCCGAATTGCCGCCGATTCCATGGCGACGCAATGTCTGGGTGCTGACCTTTACAGGCTTCGTGACATTTGTCGGGATCGGATTCATGTATCCGTTGATCCCGCTGTATTTGCAGGAGATCGGGATCAACGATGCCCAGGACGTGCGGCTGTGGGCCGGGGCGATCGGCACCGGGCAGGGAATTTCGTTCGCGCTGTCGGCGCCGTTGTGGGGAATCCTGGCGGACCGGGTGGGCCGCAAGCCGATGGTGGTGCGGGCGATGGTGGTGAGCGGCTTCGGGGTGGCGTCGGTGTCGCTGATGCGCGACCCCTGGTTGATCCTGCTGGTGGTGACGCTGCGCGCCTCGGCGTCGGCGCCGGGGACCACCGCCAATGCCCTGCTGTCGGCGACGGTGCCGAGCGGGCAGTTGACCCGGGCGATCTCCTCCATGCAGGCGGCCCAGGTGGTGGGGATGAGCGGCGGCCCGATGCTGGGCGGGCTGCTGGTGGGGCTCGTCGGAATGCGCACGACCTTCTTGATCGGCGGCGCGATCAGCGTGCTGGCCGGAATCCTGGTGCTGCTGTTCGTGGTGGAACGGTTCGAGCGCCTGGAGCGGACGGTGGCGCGGCCGTCGGT
>JASLPR010000005.1 GCA_030744875.1 Chloroflexota bacterium | reverse complement strand
CCGGGCACCCCCTCTTTGGCGACTTGACCCTGTCGGTCGATCCCGCCGGGGTGCTGCGGGTCGCGGCCCCGGCCGTGCCGGTGGCGGCCCTCGGGCTCACCATGACCGGCCAGGTCACCGAGACTTTCATCGACGCACCGTACCAGATCGATTTTGGCGGCGGCAAGGTCGCCGACGGCATCCTCACTCTCTGGCCCGCCGAGGTCTTCCAGCAGGACGGCAAGTTGAACCTGCGGGTCGGTGACACCGAGGCCGAGCTGCTGGACATCGCCGATCTGCCCCAGGTCTGGGACCCCAACGAGTGGCTCCCATCCAACACCGGCTTCGGCATCGGCGCCGACGAATTCCGCGCTTGGACGCTCTCACCCGACGAGCGCTGGCTCGCCTGGGCGATGGCTGGCGGCACCCACGACCTAGTCGGCGTCCTGAACATCGAAACCGGCGCAATCACCATCATCGACTTCGTCTTCGACGGCGCGCTTGCTCACTTCGTCTGGGCCTTCGACAGCCAGCATCTGGCGGCCGCGATCCTCTCGCCCGCCGGAGAACTGGTGGAGGTCTATACCGGCGGCGACCCGCCCGTCCGTCTGGAGAACCCGCGCCTCTTCGATCTCATGGGCGCGCGCGACGGCGGGCCACCTTCGCACCGCGCTGGTGGTCCACCACCCGGCTCGAGTTCACCGCCGCGAACCAGGCTACCGGCGCGACCGGCAGCTACGAATTCGACCTCGCCACCGGGACGGTTAGCCAGCGCTAGGCCCGCCCTGCTCCGCCCGGAGTTCACACAGCTGTGATCCGGACCCGGGTGGAATTGACTCGAAATTCATCCGCGCGCTCGACAATTCCCGGATGCGGGGTTGGCGGTGTCTGTGGGCGGAGCCGGAGGTTGACCACGGCCCGCCGTACGGCCGCCGGTGCGTACCAATCGCGATGCCAAGAATCGGAGTCCCAATGTCCCACACCCGGGTCAATCAGACGCTTACCGCCGAAATGCTCGATACGTTTGAGGTCTTTCGCGGCCTGACCCGCGCGCGACTCGCGAAGTCGCCGCCGGTCAAGACATCATCGCCGAAAGAGAGCCGGCCGAGGCCCTCTTCGTCATCCGTAGCGGGCTGGTGCAGATCTGCCTTGAGGCCGGGCTGGACAGCACGGTCGCGGTGAGCACCCTGGGCAGCGGCAAGGCCCTCGGCTGGTCCGCCGTGCTCGGCCGCCTGGCCTACTCGGGGACCGCCCGCACCGTCGAGCCCTCCAGCCTGATCGCCACCCCCGCTGCCCCGCTGCGGCGCATGATGCTCGAAGACAAAGAGCTCGCCGTCGCGCTGCTCACCGCCATCGGCCGCATGACCGCCGCCCGCCTCGACGACACCCGCTACCAGTTGGTCGGGGTCATGGGGCATCCGGGCGAGCCCGGCGACACCGCCCCGGCCGGCTAGCCGCCGCGGATTCCACCGCAAACGGTTTGCACCGGGCCGTCGGCAGTGCACACTTGGGGACGCTTCCCGGGCAAACGAATCCACGAAAGAGCAGGCACTCGCTGGCGCCATCCCACCATTGGGTATCCCCGTCCGCCGCCCCGTTTGGCCGCCGCCGCCTGCTGGCCGCCTTCGCCGGCGGCGCGCTGGTGCTCGCCGGCTGCGGCCAGAGCGCCGGCACGGCATCCGAAAACACCACCGTCATCGAAGCCGCCCCTACCGAGATCGTCGCCCTCGCCGCCGGCGCCGAATACGTCATCGGCGAAAATCGCTTCTCCTTCGGCCTCTTCACTCACGACAACATCTTTATCCCCGGGGCCGCTGTCCAGGTCGACTTCTACCAACTCGACACCGGCGAGCCGGTCTTTCGTTCCTCGGCGCCGGCCGTCTACCGCGAGACTGTCGCCGAGACCCGCCACCTTCATGACGACGGCGAAGATCACCTCCACCAGGAGGCCACCGGCGTCTACGTCGTCGACCGCGTCGCCCTCGACGAACCCGGCATCTGGAGCGCGCGCATGGAGGTGACCTTGCCGGACACCGGCGCCATCGAGCACCCGACGCTGGCGCTCGAAGTGCGCAGCGAACCGGCGGCCATCGCCGTCGGCGAGCCCGCGCCACCCAGCCAGACCCCCACCACGAATGCCGGAGCCACCCTCGACGCCGTCTCCACCATGCTCGAGCCGGTCCCGGCGTTCTACGAGCAGACCGTCGCCCAGGCCCTGGCCGCCGGCCGGCCGGCGGTCGTCGCCTTCGCCACCCCCGCCTTCTGCGTCAGCCGCATGTGCGGGCCGGTAATGGACGTCGTCACCGGGGTGCACCGCGCCTACGGCGATCGCGCTCGGTTCGTCCACGTGGAGCCCTACGACCTGGAATCCGCCCGCACCACCGGCCGCCTCGAACTGACCGTCGCCGCCACCGAGTGGCGCCTGCCCACCGAGCCCTGGGTGTTCGTGGTCGACGCCGACGGCGTTGTCCGGGCGCGTTTCGAGGGCCTGTTCGGGGCCGACGAACTCACCGCCGCGCTGGAGCCCCTGCTCGACTAGCGATTCCGGGCGCTGATGTGGTTGGATGGCGGGCAGCAGCGAGCGAAAGCAGGACCCCATGGCCACCATCGACTGGACCGGCGAAAACCCCGGATTGCTCCTCCGCGAGGGCGACGACGGCCCCACAACCACCCTGGCCAGCCTCTTCCGCGTGGTCCGCTCGCCGCACGGGTACGGCCACGCCACCTTCCTGCTGCGCAACCCGCAGACGCCCGGCGCCGGCAACGCCTGCTAGACCGACAACCCGGAACTCGCCGCCTGGCTGCAGGAGGATTTCCTGCAGCACTTCGAGCCCTACCGCGGGCTCCCGGCGCTCGAATCGCTCGCGATGGTCCAAGCCGAATTCGAGTTCGCCGCCGAATCGCGCGATCCCTAGATCGAAACCGTCCGTGCCGGTGACGACACGCTGGAGTTCCGCTGGGCCGGCCTCGGCGAGCCCTACTTGGTCGACAACCAGCCCGACGCCACGCCCACCGGCAAGCACCATCTGGTGTCGGTGTTCCTAGACGCCGATGACGCCCAAATCCTGGTCAACGGCGAACGCATCCCCGGCAAGCCGATGCCCCGCAACGTCGGCGGCCGCGACATCACCAGCGCCTTCCTGGCCTTTTCCGAGACCTGGATCCGCGACTAGGGGCGGACTTCCCGCCCCCTACCGCGAGTCGGCCGTCCGATTCCGCGTGTGGTGGTTCGACCGAATCAGCCAGTTGCGCATGGCGTCCAGCAGCCGCTGTTTCGTCGCCGCGTGGGCCGGGTCGTCCCAGAGGTTCTCCACCTCCTCCGGGTCATTCTCCAAGTCGGTCAGCACGCCGTCGTCATGGCTCAGGAAATGCACCAGCTTCCAGGAGCGATCACGGATCATAGTCGCGAAGTCGGTATTGGTCACGTAGAAATCGCGCCCGTGCTCGCTGAAGACGTACTCGCGACCGGCGGCGTCGGCCTCGCCGTTCAGCAGCGGCATTAACGACCGCGCCTCCAGCGACGCGTCCGGCTGCAGCCCGGCCAGTTCCAGGATCGTCGGCCCCACATCCATCGTCTGCACCAGGTCGTCCAATTGCCGCCCGCCGTCAATGCGCCCCGGCGCCCAGACGATGCAGGGCGTCCGCACCACCGACTCGTAGAAGGTGAACTTCTGGCTGTGGCCGTGATCGCCCAGGTTGTCGCCGTGATCCGAGATGAAGATGATGACCGTGTTGTCCAGGTAGTCGTTGCGCTCCAGCGCCGCGATCAACTCGCCGATCTTTTCGTCGATCATCGTCACGTTCGCCAGGTAGTAGGCGCGCTGGCGGTGGCGCTGCTCGCGGTTCGGACTCTCAAGATGGCGGATGGAATCCGGGTTGTAGCCCAGCATCTTCTCGCGCGTCGCCCGGTAGGTCGCCGGCTGGGCCGCGATTTCTTCGTCGGTGAAGTCCTGGATCGGCAATTCCTTCTCCAGATACGGCGCGGCGTAGCTTTCCACCGGGTCGTAGGGCGGGTGCGGCCCGGGGAAGCCCAGCGACATGAACAGCGGCGCCGTCTTCGGCTGGTAGTCCAGCCACCAGATGGCCAGATCGCCCACGAAGTTGTCCGGGTGCATGTCTTCCGGCAGCGGCCATTCGTAGGCGCCCAGCCGCTCTTCCCAGTCCGGCCACTCGGCGTACGTGGCCCGGCTCGGCTTGGTCAGCCCGCGCGCCCGCAGCGCCTTGTCCCACTCATCCACGTACCAGCGATCGCCGCGATAGCGGTCCTTGTTTTCGACCACGTAGCGCTCGTGAAAGCCCGTGGGCGTTTCCCAGGGCATGGTATGCATCTTGCCGACGTTCACGCAGTGGTAGCCCGAATCGGCCAGTTGCTCCACCCACGAATGCGTCCAGACGTCCATGTTTTCCAGCACGCCGGTGGTGTGCGGAAAGTAGCCGGTGAAGATGCTGGCTCGCGACGGTGCGCAGGAGGGCGCCGACACGAAGCTGCGCGTAAACGCCACTCCTTCCTCGACCAGGCGATCGAGGTGGGGCGTATCCATGTAGTCGAACCCGAGCGCACCGATCGTGTCGAATCGCTGCTGATCGGTATGGATGAAGATCAGGTTCGGGCGGTCATCTCCCATCAGTCGCCGTCGCCATCACCGGGCAGCGCCCCCGGGTCACCGCTGACCGTCCCGTCCAAACTGACCCAGGGCGCGCGCAGGTGATTCCGCCACGTTCGTCCCTGCGCCACGCTGCGGACGAACCAGCGATGGATCACCCCCAGCAGCACCGCGCGGTGGCCGGCCAGTTCCGGTTCGTCCCAGAGGTTGTTGACCTCGCTCGGGTCGTCGATGAGGTTATAGAGCTGCCCACCCGCGTCGCCGACGAACTCCACGATCTTCCACTCGTCGTTGCGCGCGCACATCACGAATTCCGAGTACCGCAGTACGCCGTCGCGGGCCAGTTCGGTGAACACGAATTCACGCCCGGCGGCGTCCGGCGCGCCCTCCAGCAGCGGCAGCAGCGACTCCGCCTCCATGGTCTTCGCCGGCTCCACGCCAGCCAGTTCCAGGATCGTCGTCCCCAAGTCGAACCACTGGCACAGGTCTTCGACGGTCTTCCCGGCCTCAAACCGCCCCGGCGACCACACAATCGCCGGCACCCGAGTGATGATATCGTACATGCTCCACTTCTGGTTCAGCCCGTGATCGCCCAGGCAGTCGCCGTGATCGGACGTGAAGATGACGACCGAGTTCTCCAGGTAGCCCTTCTGTTCCAGCGACTCCATGATCTCGCCGACCTTCTCGTCGATCATGGTCACGTTGGCCATGTAGAAGGCCCGCTGGCGCTGGCGCTGCTCGTCGGTGGCATGCGGATTGAAGGCCACCGCGTCGTGCTCGCGCTGGATGAAGTTGGCGCGGAGTTTCTTTAGCCCGTCCGGCTGCGCCTCCATCTCGGCCTCGGTCGCCGGCAGAATGCCCATATCCTTTTCCATATACGGCTCGATGTAGCGCTCCACCGGGTCGTAGGGCGGATGCGGCCCCGGAAAGCCGATCTCCAGGAACAGCGGTTGGTTGGGCGGGAGGGCCTTCTCCAGCCACCACAGCGCCGTGTTGCCGACAAAAAAGTCCGGGTGCATGTCCTCGTCCACCGGCCACACAAATGCGCCCAGCGAATCCTCGTAATCATCCCGCTCGCTGTACATATCCCGCCCCGGTTTGCGGATGCCCTGCGCCAGCAGCGCCTTGTCCAGCTCGTCGTAGAAGCGGAACGGATCGCGCACCCGGTCCTTGTTCTCGACCACGTAGCGCTCGTGAAAGCCGAATTCACCTTCGTAGGGGCCGGTGTGCATCTTGCCGATGTTGACGTTGTAGTAGCCGGCCGCCGCCAGATCCTCGACCCAAGTGTGCGACCAAACCTCGCCATTGCGCATCACCCCGGCGTTGTGCGGCCAGTAGCCGCTGAACAGGCTCGCCCGCGCCGGCGCGCAGACCGAGGCGTTGATGAAGCAGTTGTTCAGGCTCACTCCCTCGCGGACCAGGCGGTCGATATTGGGCGTGTCCATGTAGTCGAACCCCAGCGCGTTGATGGTGTCGAAACGCTGCTGGTCGGTGATTATCAGAATGATGTTCGGCGGGCCGGCGGAGTTCTCAGACATCAAGGTCGCTCCGGATCATGGGGGCCGCGTTTTTCAGGCTGGCCCGAACACTGCTGCGCACGTACCAGACATGAATCGCGTCCAGTAGTTCTCGCTGGATCGCCGCGTGGTCGGGTTCACCCCAGAGGTTCTGCAGTTCGTCCGGGTCGTTCTCCAGGTCGAACAGCTGGCCGATGTTGTCGCCCAGGTACTCGACGCACTTCCAGCGCTCGTCGCGGACCATGATCGCGTACTCGATTGACTGCATCACCTGGTCGCGGGCGATCTCGGCGAAGACCCGCGTACGGCCGCTCGCCTCCGCGTCGCCGTCCAGCGCGGGAAGCATCGAGATCGCCTCGTAGTGCCGCGGCGCCTGCACCCCTGCCAGTTCCAGCATGGTCGGTCCGAAGTCGAACCACTGGTAGAAATCGACGACGTCGCGCCCGCCCGCGAACCGTCCCGGCGACCAGACGACCGCCGGCACGTGGACCGACTGCTCATACATGTTCCACTTCTGGCTGATCCCGTGATCGCCTAGGTTGTCGCCGTGGTCGGAGGTGAAAATCACCACCGAGTTCTCCAGCAACTCGTGGCGTTCCAGCACGTCCAGGATGTCGCCCACCTGGGCGTCGATCATCTCCATGTTCGCCATGTAATAGGCCCTTTGGCGGTGGCGATTCTCGTCCGAGGCGTGCGGATTGAACGAAACGCTGTCGAAATCGAAATCGCGGTGCCCCTGGCGGAACCCCTGCAGGCCGCGCGGCTGCGAATCCATGTCCGCCTGGGTCACCGGCAGGATCGGGTACTCGCGCTCCAGGTACTTCTGTGCATACTCCGCCGTCGGGTCGTAGGGCGGGTGCGGGCCCGGAAAGCCGATTTCCAGGAACAGCGGCTTGTCGATCGAGTACTGGCCGCAACTCAGGTCCAGCCAGCGCACCGCCGTCTCGCCGACGAAGATGTCCGGGTGCAGGTGGTCCGGCAGCGGCCATTCGTAGGCGCCCTCGCGCTCCTCGTAGTCGGGAAAGTCACGGGCGTAGCTGGTGCCGGTGGGCTTTTCGAGACGGTGCGCCAGGATCGCCTTGTCTAGTTCGTCCAGGTACTTCACCGGCATCGCCGAGCGGTCCTTGTTCTCCACGATGTAGCGCTCGTGGAACCCCCACGGCGCGCCCATCGGCCCGGTGTGCATCTTGCCGACGTTCACGCAGTGGTAGCCGGCATCCGCCAGCAGCGTCACCCAGCTGTCATTCCAGCGCGAGCCGTTGTGCAGCGCGCCGCTGTTGTGCGGCGACAGCCCCGAGAACAGTGAGGCCCGCGTCGGCCCGCACACCGGCGAGTTCACGTAGCACTTCGAGAAGTTGACCCCCTCGTTCACCAGCCGGTCCAGGTTCGGGGTGTCCACGTAGTCGAAACCCAGCGCATTGATCGTCTCGTAGCGCTGCTGATCCGTATTGATGAAGATGATGTTCGGTCGATCAGCCACGGGCCGCGCTCCTTTTGGTTGCTTCCTGGTTCCGTTCGTCGAGTTTCACCATGCCCATCTCAGCCCACCTCTTCCCGGAGCGCCGCCCACTCCTGGCTCATCGCGCCCTCCGCGCCGGCAATCGTGCTGGCCATGAACCAGCGCTGCATCTCCCGCAGCAGCTTCTGTTTCTGTGCCGCCTGCCCCGGCTCGTCCCAGAGATCTTTCTCCTCGGCCGGGTCGGCGTTGAGATCGAAAAGCTGCCCCTCGTCGTGGTCCGGGAAATAGATCAGCTTCCAGTCGCGATCGCGGATCATCACCTCCAGCGCCGTCGCCCGCATGATCCGGTCGCGGGCGTGCTCGCAGAACACGTACTCGCGCCCCGCCGCGTCGGCATCGTCGCGCAGCGCCGGCAGCATCGAGATTGCCTCGAAATGCTCCGGCACGTCCAGGCCGGCCAGTTCCAGCATCGTCGGCCCCAGGTCGAACCACTGGTACAGGTCGTCCACCACACGCCCGCCGGCAAACTCGCCCGACGACCAGATCGCCGTCGGCACCCGCACGATCGTGTCGTACATGTTCCATTTCTGGCCCAGCCCGTGATCGCCCAGGCAGTCGCCGTGGTCCGAGGTGAAGATCACCACCGCGTTCTCGAGATAGCCACTCTCCCGAAGAGAATCAATAATCTCCCCCACCTTCTCGTCGATCATCGTCACGTTGGCCAGGTAGTAGGCCCTTTGCCGGTGGCGTTGCTCCGGAGTGGCTCGCGAGTTGAACGAGAACGAGTCGATGAACACGCCCTCCATTCGTTCGCGCAGCGCCTTTAGCGCCCGCGGCTGGCGGTCGCGCTCCTCCTCACTGGCCGTTTGAATCGGCAGATCCTTCTCCATGTATTTGCCCACGTAGCGCTCCACCGGGTCGTACGGCGGATGCGGGCCCGGGAAGCCGATCTCCAGAAACAGCGGCTTGTCCAGCGACGGATTCCGCCTGATCCATTCCAGCGCCGCGTCGCCGACGAAGAAATCCGAGTGCAATTCCTCCGGCGCTGGCCACTCGTAGGCCCCCTGGCGGTCCTCGTAGTCGGGCATCGCCCGGTACGACACCTTCCCCGGTTTTTCGATTCCCCGGGCGATGAAGGCCTTGTCCTGCTCGTCCACCAGCACCGGCCCCTGCGGATTCCACTCCGGGTGCTCCGGATCGCTGGAGCGTTCCTTGTTTTCAACCACGAACCGCTCGTGAAAGCCCATCGGCGCTTCGTACGGCTGGGTGTGCATCTTGCCGATGTTGACGCAGTGGTAGCCGGAGTCGGCCAAGTCCTCCACCCAGATATGCGGCCAGCCCGAGCCGTTGCGCAGCACCCCGTGGTTGTGGGCGTGCATTCCCGAAAAGAGGCTGGCCCGGGTGGGCGCGCACGAGGAAGCCGTGATGAAGCAGTTCGTGAAGGTGACCCCTTCGTTGAACAGCCGGTCGAGGTTGGGCGTGTTCATGTAGGGGAAACCCAGTGCGTTGATGGTGTCGTAGCGCTGCTGGTCGGTATTGATGAAGATGATGTTGGGACGGTTAGCCACGGACGGCGCTCCTTCTGACAGCGACATGGCGTTGCTGGTCGGTGATTATCAGGATGATGTTCGGGCGCTCGACCACCGGCGACGTCCTAATCCCCGGGGCGCCAGGCGTACTTGATCCCGTCCGCCGCCGTTATGTACCACTCGTGCAGGATCCGGTGCATGTCGGCGCGGCGCTCGGCGTGCGCCGGGTCGTCCCAGAGGTCGTTTAGTTCGTCCGGGTCGTTTACCAGGTCGAAAAGCTGCCCCTCGTCGGGGCCGATGTACTCGATCAACTTCCATTCCCGGCTGCGGATCATCAGTTCCCAGTCCAGGGTATTGAGCACCGGATCGTCGGGGTGTTCGCTGAAAACGTACTCGCGCCCTTCGAACTCATCGCCTTCCAGCCCCGGCAACAGCGACTGCGCTTCGGCCTTTTCCGGCAGCTCCGCCCCGGCCAGCTCCAGCACCGTCGGCCCGATGTCGAACCACTGGCACAGTCCGTCCAGGCGACGGCCGCCCTCAAACCGATCCGGCGACCACACGATCAGCGGCACGTTTACCGACTGCTCGTACATCACCCACTTCTCGCAGAGCCCGTGATCGCCCATCTGGTCGCCGTGGTCCGAAGTGAAGATCACCACGCTGTCCTCCAGCCGCCCGGCCCGCTCCAGCGCCTGCAGGATCTCGCCGACCTTTTCATCGATCATCGTCACGTTCGCCAGGTAGTAGGCCCGCTGGCGCTGCCGCCATTCCATCGGCGCGTCGGGCACGAAATGGATCGAGTCCGCCTGCAGTTCCGTGAACCACTGGCGCAGGCCCTTCAGCGCCTCCGGCTGGCCGTCCATTTCCGCCCGGGTCACCGGCATCACCGGCAGTTCCATCTGTATGTAGTGATCGGTGTAGCGCTTGATCGGGTCATAGGGCGGATGCGGCCCCGGGAAGCCGATTTCCAGGAACCACGGCTCGTCCTGGTCCGGCGGGGCGTTGTCGATCCAGCGCACCGCCATGTCACCGGTAAAGACATCCGGGTGCATGTCGTCCTCGTACCACCAGTCGTAGGCCCCCAGCTTCTCCTCAGCGCCGGGAGCGTCGACGAAATCCAGCTTCTCCAGCCGCCGGTGCCCGCGCACCGCCAGCGCCTTGTCCCATTCGTCGAAATACGTATAAGGGTTGCCGGTCCAGTTGGCCTCGGCGGTATGGCGCTGCTTGTTCTCGATCACGAAACGCTCGTGAAAGCCGTGCATATCCTGCGGCGGCCATGCGTGCATCTTGCCTAGGTTCACGCAGTAGTAGCCGGCGTCGCGCAGGTTGTTCACCCAGGTCCGCCCCCAGTACTCCTGGTTGCGCAGAGCCCCGTTGACGTGGGGGCTGTACCCGGTGAAGAGGCTGGCCCGCGACGGCCCGCAGGACGGCGCGTTCACGAAGCACTTATCGAACGAGACTCCTTCCTCGACCAGCCGGTCCAGCACCAGCGTCTGCATGTGCGGGAAGCCGAGGGCGTTGATGGTGTCGAAGCGCTGCTGGTCCGTGATTATGAGGATGATGTTGGGACGATCAGCCACGGGCGGGGCTCCTTCTGCTTATTGCGCGGCGATGCTGGCCGGTGCTTATCGGGATGATGTTGGGGCGATCAGCCACGGGCGGGACTCCTTCGGACTGTGGACCGGCGCGGTTGGTCGGCGGGTAACCGGACGATGTTGGGGCGATCAGTCGGCATGCTTGGTTCCCTTCGGGCGCAGCGATCGTCCTGCAACCGAACGGCTCGACCCGGTGCGGCGGCTGGGCTCGCATTCTGCCGCACCCGCCGGGCCAGTCAAAATCGCCCCTCGGCGTTGCGGGATCTTGACAGCCTCGCGTGGAACATTGGCCCGCCGTTGACATATGCTCGGCAGGTTCCGAAGGCGCAGAAGATGTCGCCGGCGGCGGAACGCGGGGGGCCATGGAGACTGTCTCGTTCACCAGCATCCTGGTGCTGGGCTTCGTGCTCGGCGTGCGCCATGCGTTTGATGCCGATCACCTCACGGCGGTCATGACCCTGGTCACTCGCGGCGTGCCCTTGCGGCGGTCCTGGCTGGTGGGGCTTGTATGGGGGCTCGGCCACACCACGGCGCTGCTGATCGCGACGCTGATCGTGCTGGCAATCGGCGCCCGGATACCCGACGACGTCGCCCGGCTGCTGGAGTTCGCGGTGGCTGCCATGCTGGTCCTGCTCGGCGCGCGGGTGCTCTACCTGATGCGGCGCGGTCGCACGACCCACATGCACCTGCACCGGCACGGCCAACGCCTGCACCTGCATCCCCACCAGCACCACCCGGCCCACGACCACACCCCGGAAGCAGGTAATCACCACGGGGCCGGCCGCCAGTCCTACGTCATCGGTCTGGTCCACGGCCTGGCCGGCAGCGCCGCATTGCTGCTGGTGGCCGTCGCCGACGGCGGCAACCCCGGCCAGTCGCTGCTGTACGTGCTGGCCTTCGGGCTCGGCTCGGTCGGCGGGATGCTGGCGATGAGCACTCTCCTGACGGTCCCCTTTGCCTGGACGGTGCGCCACCTGCCGGCGGTCAACGAGCTGCTGCGCGCGGTCGCCGGCGCCGGCAGCATCGCGGTCGGCCTGGCGCTCGCCTACCGCCTGGCCCTTGTCTAGAACTTCGCGACCCCGGCAGTTGGCCCCGGAGGGTGATTTGCGCGATGATTGGGCTTCGCCGGTTGGGGGCCAACGGCCGGCGTACGCCGGTCCGCAAGCGGACCCGGGCGAGCCACAGCGAACAATGGCAGCGGCCACGTCGCCGCCACCGGATAGAGGGGACAGCGTGCGAGCCATCAACTACGCCGCGCCGACCATGGTCGAAGACGCGGTCCGAATCCTGCGAGAGAACGGTGCCGGGGCGCGCATCTTCGCCGGCGGCACCGACCTGATCGTGCAGGTGCGCGAGAACACCCGCGATGTGGACGTGATGGTCGATGCCAAGGGCATCGAAGAGTTGACCCGCGTCGAAATCGGCGCCGACGGCTCGGTGACGCTCGGCGCGGCGGTCCCCTGCTACCAGATCGCCGGCGACGACGCGATCGTCGCCGCCTTTCCCGGCCTCATCGACGCCGCCGGCATCATCGGCGGCACCGCCATCCAGGGGCGCGCCTCGCTCGGCGGCAACCTCTGCAACTCCAGCCCGGCCGCCGACGGCATCCCCGCGTTGATCGTCCACGGTGCCACCGCCAACATCGCCGGGCCCGATGGGCGGCGCAGCGTGGCCGTAGCAGACTTCTGCACCGGGCCGGGCACGAACGTCCTCGCCGCCGGTGAAATGCTGGTCTCGCTGACCATCCCGGCGCTCGTGCCGAACTCCGGCGCCCACTACCTGCGCTTCACCCCGCGCAACGAGATGGACATCGCGGTCGTCGGCGCCGGCGCGCAGGTGGTTCTCGACGGCGACACCATCGTCAGCGCGCGGATCGCGCTGGGCGCGGTCGCGCCGACGCCGATGTACGCAGCGGCCGCCGACGAAGCCCTGGCCGGCCAACCGGCCACCGAGGAATCCTACGAAGCGGCGGCGGCGGCGGCCCAGAACGCGGCGACCCCGATCACCGACATGCGCGGCACCGCCGATTTCAGAAACCATCTCGTTGCAGTACTCACCAAGCGCGCCCTGCGGGGCGCGGTCGAACGCGCGAAGGGGGGCGCCGTAAATGGTCGCTGAACTCGTAACCGGCAAGACCCTGGTCTCCACCACCATCAACGGCGAGCCCGTGGAGTTCATGTGCGAGCCGCGTGAAAGTCTGCTTGAGGTCCTGCGCGACACCCTGCGCCTGACCGGCTCCAAGGAAGGCTGCAACAACGGCAACTGCGGCGCCTGCAGCGTCATCCTCGACGGCCGCCTGGTCAACAGCTGCTGCGTGCTGGGCATCGAGATCGCCGGATCCGAAGTGACCACCATCGAGGGACTGGCCACAGCCGACGGCCTCCACTCGGTGCAGGAAGCCTTCCTGGAAGGGGCGGCGCTGCAGTGCGGCATCTGCACACCCGGCTTCATCGTCGCCACAAAGGCACTGCTGGACAAGAATCCGAATCCGACCGAGACCGAAATACGTTATTGGCTGGCGGGGAACCTCTGCCGCTGCACCGGCTACGACAAGATCGTGCGCGCGGTGCAGCAGGCGGCGTCCGGGACGGGGACCTAGGAGCTACCGCATGGCCGTGACCCGCGACGAACCCATTAAGACCGATGACTTCGACGTGATCGGGACCAGCCCGGTGCGCCACGACGGCGTCGACAAGGTGACCGGGCGGGCGCTTTACGGCGCCGACATCCACCTGCCGGGGATGGCCCATGGCAAGGTGCTGCGCAGCCCGCACGCCCACGCCGTGATCCGCGCCATCGATACCAGCAAGGCCGAGGCCCTGCCCGGGGTCGTGGCAGTCATCACCGGGGCCGACTTCCCGGACCCCGGCGAGCACATGACCCAGGCCGGCGAGGGCGGCGCGCAGAGCATCATCAACAAGAGCGCCGACATCATGGCCCGCGGCAAGGCCCATTACGCCGGGCACCCGATCGCCGCCGTCGCCGCCCGGGATCTGCCCACGGCCGAGGCCGCGCTGGCGCTGATCGAAGTCGACTACGAAGTACTGCCGCCGGTCATGAGCGCGGAGGCGGCGATGGCCGCTGGCGCGCCGATCATCATGCCCGACCTGCGCACCGACGAAGACGGCGCCGAACTAGACGGCGAAACCAACGTGTCCGAGCACTCGGTGGCGGAAGAGGGCGACCTGGCGGCCGGCTTCGCCGCCGCCGATTTCATCATCGAGACCGAGTACTTCACCTCCCCGGTCCACCAGGGCTACATCGAGCCAATGAACGGCACCGCCTGGTGGCGCGGCGACGGCACCCTGGACATCTGGGGAAGTTCGCAGGGGCACTTCGGCATCCGTGGCGAGGTCTCCGAGTTGCTGCTGATCCCGGTGTCGAAGATCCGGGTAATGCCGATGGAGATCGGCGGCGGGTTCGGCGGCAAGACCACCAGCTACCTGGAGCCCCTGGCGGCAGTACTGTCGCGCAAGTCCGCCCGCCCGGTGAAGATGACCATGACCCGCGAGGAGGTCCTCAAGGCCACCGGGCCGACGCCGGGCACCCGGGAGAAGGTGAAGCTCGGTGTCAGCAACGCCGGCAAGATTACCGCCGCCCACGTGAACCTGTATTTCGAGGCAGGCGGCTTCCCCGGCTCGGTGCTCGGCGCCGGGGTCATCACCGCCCTTTCGCCCTACGCCCTCGAAAACATGCGCGTCGACGGCTACGAAGTCCTAGTCAACAAGACCCACACCGGCGCCTACCGCGCCCCCGGCGCGACGATGTCCGAATACGCCGTGGAGACCGCCGTTGACGAGGCCTGCGAGCGGCTCGGCATGGACCCGACCGAGTTCCGTTTGCTGAACGCTTCGCAGGAGGGCGACCTGCGCGTCGACGGCCTGCCGTTCCCGAAGATGGGCACGGTCGAAACCACCCGCGCCATCCAGGATTCGGCGCACTGGCGGACGCCGCTCGAACCGGCCGCCGAACCACACCTCAGGCGCGGCCGCGGCATGGCGTCCGGCTACTGGATGAACGGCGGCGGCATGTCGAGCGCCCAAGCGATCGTCAACGCCGACGGCACGGTCACCCTGCGCGAGGGCTCGATGGACATCGGCGGTACCCGCACCTCGATCGCCATGCAGCTCGCCGAGACGCTGGGGATCGACGTGCTCGATGTCATCCCGGTCGTCCCTGACACCGACTCGATCGCCTTCACCGGGGTCACCGGCGGCAGCCGCACCACCTACGCCACCGGCATGGCCGCGCAACTAGCCGCCGAGGACGTCCTGCGGCAGATGGTCGCCGGGCTTGCCGAGGTCTGGGGTGTCGCCGCCGATGACATCGCCTATGAGAACTCCACCTTCGCCGCCGGCGACAATGCGGCCAGCTTCAAGGAAGCCGCCGCGCTCCTCGACGACGCCGACATCCTGGTCACCGGCAAGACCAGCATCGCCCCCACGCGACCCGGCCCGGCCATCGCCGTGCATGCCGCCGATGTCGAAGTCGACATCGAGACCGGCAAGGTTCAGATCCTACGCTACACCGCCGCCCAGGATGTCGGCACGGCCATCTACCCGCCCTACGTCGAAGGGCAGATCCAGGGCGGCGCGGTCCAGGGAATCGGCTGGGCGCTGAACGAGGAATACTGGTACGACGACGACGGGCTTCTGCGCAATTCCACGCTGCTGGACTACCGCATGCCCACCGCTCCGGACGTGCCGATGATCGACGCGGTAATCGTCGAGGTCCCGAATCCGGGTCACCCGTACGGGGTCCGCGGCGTCGGCGAGGCGCCGATCGTCCCGCCCCCCGCGGCCATCGCCAACGCCATCTACGACGCCATCGGCATCCGCCTGCGCACCCTGCCGATGTCCCCACCGCGTATCATCGCGGCACTGGCCAACAATACGAAGGAATGACCCATGACAACGACCGGTGAAGATGTCGTGAAAACGAGCGGCTTCACGGTCGTTGGCTCGAAGCCGGTCCGCCACGACGCCGCCGACAAGGTCACCGGCCGGGCTCAGTTCGGGGCCGACGTCACGCTGCCGGGCACGCTGCACGGGGCGGTGCTGCGCAGCCCCCACGCCCACGCCCGGATCGTCAGCATCGACACGCGCCTGGCGGAAGGCACCCCCGGCGTGCTGGCCGTCATCACCAGCGCCGACCTGCCCGATCCGGGCCCCCACGTCGCGGCGCGCGCCGAAGGCACCTCCAGCCGCGCCCACGCCAGCGCCAACACCCTAGCCCGCGGCAAGGTTCTCTACCAGGGCCACGCCGTCGCCGCCGTAGCCGCCCGCGACGCCGCCACCGCCGAAGCCGCGCTGGACCTGATCACCGTCGAATACGAGTTGCTACCGGTCGTACTGACCGCCGAGGCCGCCTTGCGGCCCGACGCTCCGTTGCTGCACGACGACATCTTCACCGACGCCGACGGCGCCGTCGCCGCGACGCCCAGCAACGTTCCGGTCCACCGCCACCTCGAGGAAGGCGACATCGAAGCCGGGTTCGCGGCCGCCGACATCGTCGTCGAAAACGAGTACACCACCGCCACCGTCCACCAGGGCTACATCGAGCCCCATGCGGCGACCGCGCGCTGGACCGAAGACGGCGGACTCGAGATCTGGTCCACCTCGCAGGGGGCCTTCGGGGTCCGCTCCGAGCTGGCCTCGCTGCTACGGATGTCGGTGTCGAAGATCCGGGTGACGCCCCTGGAGGTCGGCGGCGGATTCGGCGGCAAGACAACCGCCTTCCTCGAGCCGCTCGCCGCCGCGCTGGCGCGAAAATCGGGCCGCCCGGTCAAGATGACCATGACTCGCGAAGAGGTGCTGAAGGCCACCGGGCCGACCCCCGGAAGCTGGAGCCGCGCGAAGGTCGGGATCACCGCCGCCGGCAAGTTGACCGCCATCGAAATGTGGATCGCCTACGAGGCCGGCGCCTACGCCGGCATCTGGTCCTCCGGGGCGATCATCGGGGCCATGGGCTCCTACAACCTGCAGAACCTGCGCGGCGACGGACTGGAGGTGCTGGTCAACAAGCCGCACTCCGGCGCCTACCGCGCGCCCGGCGGCACCCAGGCCACCTTCGCGCTCGAGACCACCATCGACGAAGCCATCCGCGCCGCCGAAGTCGACCCGCTCGAGTTCCGCCGCGTCAACGCCTCGCGGGGCGGCGATCTCCGCGCGGACGGTGAGCCCTTCCCGACCCTCGGCACTCGCCAGTGCGTCGAAGCCATCGCCGCCTCGGAGCACTGGAACGCCCCGCTCGGCGAGCCCACCGCACCCTCTGCCCGGCGCGGCC
>JASLPR010000004.1 GCA_030744875.1 Chloroflexota bacterium | reverse complement strand
CCCGTCGGAGCCCAGACCGAAGAAGACCGCCTTGACAATGTTGTCCGACTCAATGTTGAAATCCGGGTCGTAGTCGATCGAGCTGTGGGTGACGTCGTCGTTGATGCCGACGGTGAAGTTGTTGCGTGGCGCGTCGGCGGCAAGCTCGTCGAAGACGCCCTTCACCATTGCCGGGTTGAACTCTTTGGAGGACAGGCCGTAGCGCCCGCCGCGCACCAGCGGCATTTGCTCCAGCGACAGCTCGCCCGTGACGGCCGCCTCGCCCAGCGTGGCCACGACGTCCAGGTACAGCGGCTCGCCGGCGCCGCCGGGCTCCTTGGTACGATCGAGAACGGCGATCTTCTTGACCGTCTTCGGCAGGGCGTCGATGAACGCCTGCTTCGGGAACGGCCGGTAGAGCCGGATCTTGATGACCCCGACCTTCGCGTCGCCCTCTTCGCAGAGCCGCTCGACCGTCTGGTCGATGGTCTGCGTGGAGGAGCCCATGGCGACCACGACGCGATCGGCCTCGGGGTGCCCGACATACTCAACAAGGTCGTACCGCCGGCCGGCGACCCCGGCGAAGCGGTCCATCGCCGCCTGGATGACGCCCGGGCAGGCGTCGTAGAACGGGTTGGCGGCCTCGCGGGCCTGGAAGAAGGTGTCCGGGTTCTGGGCGGTGCCGCGCAGTTGCGGAGCGTCGGGCGTCAGCGCCCGGCGGCGGTGGGCGTCGATGAGTCCCTGGTCGGTCATCGCCCGCAGTTCGTCGTCGCTGAGCGGATGGATCTTGGCGACTTCGTGGGAGGTGCGGAAGCCGTCGAAGAAGTGCAGGATCGGCACTCGCGCTTCCAGCGTGGCGACGTGGGAAATGCACGCGAGGTCCTGGGCCTCCTGCACGGAACTGGATGCGATCATGGCGAAGCCGGTCTGGCGGCAGGCCATGACGTCGGAGTGGTCGCCGAAGATCGACAGGGCGTGGGTGGAGACCGTGCGGGCGGCGACGTGGATGCACAGCGGCGTCAACTCGCCGGCGATTTTGTACATGTTGGGGATCATCAGCAGGAGGCCCTGGGAGGCCGTGAAGGTGGTGCACAACGCACCGGCCTGGAGGGCCCCATGGACGCTGCCGATGGCGCCGGCTTCAGACTGCATCTCCACGATCTCGGGGGCGGCGCCCCAGAGGTTGACGCGCCCTTGGGCGGCCCAGTCGTCAGCCAGTTCGCCAATCGGCGACGACGGGGTGATGGGGTAGATAACCGCCATGTCACTCAGCCGATAGGCAACGGACGCCACCCCTTCGTTCCCATCAACGGTGATCATCGGCGGTTCGCCCAATACTCGTCTCCTCGGGGTTGTAGGCCAGCCCGTGCTCAATTCGGTCCGGCAACGGAAACCGCGACTCCCACCGCCGGGCGGCGATTGTCTCGGCAACTCTGCGCTCAGCATCATAAGATAGTGACGACACATCAATCTGTCGCAACATCCACCTACCGCAAATCACAATCGCATCGACGGCGCCGGGGCGGGCGTGCTGACGCAAATCAGCCCGGAGGAGGGCCAGGAAATTGAATCGAGCTGACCTGGCGGACGATCTGCACGGGCAGAAATACTCCTGCTCGCAGTCGGTGTTGGGCGCTTTTGCCGAGGGTCTGGGCCTGGACCGCGACGCCGCATTCGGCTTGGGAGCCGGATTCAGCGGCGGCCTGGGCGGGCGCGGGGAGGTCTGTGGGGCGCTGACTGGGGCAATCATGGCGGCCGGGATGAAGCACGGCTGGCGGCGCGGCGACGACGCTGACGCCCGCGCCACAACCGAATGGGTCGTGAACCGCCTGGTGGAGCGCTTTGAGGAACGGCACGGATCGACCATCTGCAGCGACCTGCTGGGCCACCCGGTGAGTTCGACCGCCGAGCGCAGCGCCGCTCGCAAGTCCGGACTCATCACCGTGGATTGCGGCACGTTCATCCGCCACGCCGCCGACCTGCTTGATGAGGTGCTGGCCGAGGCCGACGCCCGTGAGGAATAGCCAGGCACCGTCCGCCGCTCCGAATCCCGACACCTCGATCGGGGGCGCGCAATGCTAACCTGCGTAGCCGCGCCGGACGGCGAATCCGACCGTTGCGTGAGTAACGACATTCACGCGAGCCGGATCATAGAGAATCGCATCGGGGGACGCGATGGCAGTCACTGAAGCACCAGTCAAATCACGCAGGGCGGCGCGCCGCTTCGGCAACCGCGGCGGCCTGGCGGGCTACTTCTTCATCGCCCCGTCATTGATTTTCATTCTTGCGTTCGTTGTAGTCCCCATCTTCGGCGCACTCTGGTACAGCTTCACCGACTACGACCTGATGTCGGCGCCGAAGTGGGTCGGACTGCGCAACTACAGCAACCTGCTGGAGGACAATCGCTACCCGGCTGCCATCCGCAACACCCTGGCCTTCGCCTTCGCCACCGTGCCGACCGGAGTGGTCACATCACTGCTGTTGGCGATGCTGATTAATCGCAGCATCCGCGGCATCTACAGTTTCAGGGCCATGTTCTACATGCCGGTGGTGAGTTCGTTCGTCGCCGTCTCTCTGATCTGGCTCTGGTTCTACGACGTGCAACTTGGTCTTTTCAACGACATCTTTGAGACCCTGGGAATCCCCCGGATCAAGTGGCTCAGGAGCCAGGACACATCCCTCTTATCGATCATCCTCTTGAGCGTGTGGAAGAACATGGGGTTGAACATGGTCATCTACATGGCCGGATTACAGGGCATTCCCGGGCATCTCTACGAGGCCGCCGAAATCGACGGTGCCGGTCGGGTCTCGCAGTTCTTCCGGATCACGTTCCCACTGCTGGCCCCAACTACCTTCTTCGTCGTCATCGTTTATTTCATCGGGGCGTTGCAGATGTTTATCCAGGTGATGATAATGACGATGGTCGGCGAGAACACCAGCGCCCTCACCGGAGGGCCGGTCGACAGCACGGTGACGGTCGTACTGCTCGTCTTCTCGAACGCGTTCGAGTACCTGAAGATGGGCTACGCCTCGGCGATGTCCTTCGTCCTGTTCCTCATCATCGGCCTCGTCACCCTCATCAACACGCGCCTGCTGAGCTACGACGTAGATTTCTAGAGCGCCAGCGGCGCCGACCTGAGACAACCTTCGCAGTGCCCGGGCGCCCACCCGGGTGGCCTGCGCCCGCGTCGTTCGCTACCGTAGCCGCCGGGTGAAGTGATCCCGCCACAGGCAGGAGCGAGCCATGAACGTCGTACTGGTTGTCTTCGACACGCTGCGCAAGGACCACATCGGCGCCTACGGCAACGATTGGATCCAGACGCCCAACTTCGATGCGTTTGCCGCCGAGTCGATGCGTTTTGACCGGGCCTTCCCAGAGGCGTTGCCGACCCTGCCGTTCCGCCGCGCAATCCACACCGGGCAGCGCACCTTCCCGTTTGCAAATCACCGGCCGCTGAAGGGCGATTTCCCTTTTGCCGCGCCGGGCTGGGGCCCCATCCCCGAGGAGCAAGACACCATCTCGGAGCTGCTGGGTGCCGCTGGCTACCGAACCGCTCTCTTCACCGACGTGTACCACCAGATGAAGCCGTCGAAGAACTTCCATCGCGGTTTCGACGAGTGGCAGTGGATCCGCGGCCAGGAGACCGACAAGTACCGTTCCGGCCCGCCGCTGCCGGACGGGACGATCGAGCGCGTTATTCCCGAGCATTTCCCGTCGATGCACCGGCAGATACCGTTTTTCGACCAGTACCTGAAGAACGTTCAGTCGCGCCGCGGCGAGGAGGAATTCTTCCCGGCCGCCGTCTTCCGCGAGGCGTCGCGCTGGCTGGCCGAAAACGTCGATGCCGACCCTTTCTTCCTGGTGGTCGACTCCTTCGATCCTCACGAGCCCTGGGAGCCGCCGGAGATGTACCGCCGCCTCTACGACGACAGCGGCGACGAGATCCCGCACATCATCCAGTCGCTCTACGCCACCCACGAAGGCGTGTTCACCCCCGCGGAACTCAAGCGCTGCCAGGCCAACTACGCCGGCAACGTGACCTTCGTCGACCGCTGGTTCGGACATTTTATGGACACCTTGCGCCTGACCGGGCAACTGGACGACACCATGGTGATCGTGGCCTCGGATCACGGTCATAATCTGGGCCTGGGACCGGCCGAAAAGGGCCTGGTCAGCAAACAGGGACACCCGCTGACGCGGGCGGTGGCCGACCTGGCGCTGCTGGTGAGGCACCCTTCGGGCGCCGGCGCCGGGCAGACGTACGACGGCTTCGTGACCAACACCGACACGGCGGCGACGATCCTGGCGGCGACCGGCGTGGACAGCCCCACCGAGGGGCAGGACATCTGGCCGGCGGCGCTCGCCGGCGATCCCTCGCACCGCGACTACGTGACGATCGCCTGGGGAACCCTGATAACCACCATCACCGACGAGTGGTGGTGCAACGTGACGATCTGGGGCGAAGAACCACTGCTATACCGCCTGGCCGATGACCCGGATCTGCTGAACAACGTCGCCGATGACCACCCGGACGTGGTGGCTGAACTGCTGCAGAAGGCCATCGATGACGCCGGCGGATCGATCCCGGAATACTTCGAGGAGTTCCGCGGCCACCCGGGCTGCACGCCCTATCTGACCTCGCGCCAGCAGGGCCTGATGCTCACCGATCCCTGGCCGACCGGGAACGACGCCGACTAGCCGCCCCTTCGGGGCTCCAATACGGCCACCGTACGGTCGGCGGCGCTCCCTCCCCGGTCGGGCTCGGTTCCAGTCGTCAGGCGACCGCCGGGACCTTGTCGAGGAACTCGCTGAGCCCCAGTCCGATCAAGCTTTCCCGGGTGGGTACACCGTCCCGCCCCCAACCCATCAGGTTGTAGTAGACCTTCTTGCCCTGTTCCCACCACTCGCGGGGGTACTCGTAGCCCTCGAGAGGTCCGGACTTGAACGCCTCGAACAGCCGTGGCGGCAGGGTGTCGTCGGCGGCGGTGAAGCCGACCAGGGTGTTGTACAAACGGGCCATCGTGAGGATCCGCTGGCCCAGGTGCTGGTATTCCAGCGTCGAGTACTGCCACCCCGTGGCCGCGCTGGTGATATCCGCCAGGTGCTGCGGGTCCCAGGGAAGAAACGCGCACATCCCCAGCGCGTTCTGGGCCCAGCGGAAATTGCTCTGGTGGAACGCCAGGGCGTGCTTCTCGGGACTCTCCTCGTCGGCCTCCAACGGACCGGAAACGCCCCAGCCCTTGGCCCGATCGAGATTCCAGCCTTCGCCGCCGAAGAGCGTGTCGTGGGTACTGTGATTGTGGTCGGCGCCGGTCGGTGACATCGCGTAGCCGATCCCGAGCATGATCTTGAACTTGGGCTCGTGCATCGGGAGCTCCTGCCCCTTGATGGTCAGGGCTTCCTTCTCGGCATCGCCGCCAACAGTCTTCGCCGCTCGCAGCACGCCCTCGGCAATGACATCGCCGAAGTCCTCGCGGTTGGCGAGTTGCTGCAGCATCGTCACCATGGCGTGGGCGCTGCCGAAACTCATCTCCAGGCCCCCGGTGTCGCCGGCGTCGATGAGGCCCTTCTCCCACCATTCCATCGCGGAAGAGACGCACATGCCGGCGCCAATCGTGTCCATCCCGTACTCATTGCAAATCTGATTGGCGCGGGCCGTGGCGTTGAGGTCATCGACATCGCAATTACTGGCGACGGCGCCGATGGTCTCGTATTCCGGACCGCCGTACTCGGGTGACACCTCAAATCGGTCGTCGTCGGTGACCTCGACCTCGCGCTTGCAGCGAATCGGGCACGCGTAGCAGGTGTCGTTGCCGATCAGAATGGTCTCGGCCATGTGGTGCCCGGTCAGGGTTTTGTAGCCGTCGAAATGGCCGGCTGCGAAGTTGTGGGTGGGCAGGCCGCCGAAGTCGTGCAGGGCCTTCACTCCGGCGGCGGTGCCGTAGGGCTGCAGGCCGCCGGCGCGCTCTTTCCATGCCTGGGAGACCCAGCGCGCCATATCGCGAGTTGTATCGGGGTCGGCGACGGTTACGTTCTCACTGCCGCGCACGGCGATCGCCTTGAGCTTCTTCGAACCCATCACCGCGCCGAGGCCGGTTCGCCCGGCGGCGCGGTTCTTGTCCACGATCACGCAGGCGACGCGCACCAGTTTCTCACCGGCCGGGCCGCAGACCGCGAAGCGATACTTCTTATCGCCAAGCTCCTCGCGGAGGGCGTCCTCGGTGTTGCCGGTAGTCATGCCCCAGATGCCGTCGGCGTCCTTAATCTCGGCCTTGTCGTCGTCGATGGCGATGTACACCGGTTTGTCGGCGATGCCGCTGACGATCACCGCGTCCCAGCCGGCGCGCTTCAACTCGGCGCCGAAATAACCGCCGACATCACCTTCGCCGAAACCGCCGGTGAGCGGCGACTTGCCACCGAAGGCGTTGCGGCCGCTGCCACCTAGGGGGTTGCCGGTCAGCACTCCGGCGGCGGCGATGAAGTTGTTGTCCGGGCCCAGCGCGTCGGCCTCGGGAGGCACCTCACTGAGCAGGTTGTGGGCGATGATCCCGGCCCCGCCGCCGTAACGTCGATAGAAGGCGTCGTCGTGCTCTTCGATGCCGATCTCGCCGGTGGACAGGTTGACACGCAGAACTTTGCCGGTGTACCCGTTTGGCATATGACTCCCCTGGCGGTGATTGCGGCCGGCCGGGCGGATTCCGTACCGTCTTACCGGCTGCCTGCGAATCCGGCCCGGGCCTCCTGAACAGCCCCTCTAAGTGTCGGAACGCTACCCAACCCCCACCGGAGCGTCAAGCCAGGTGATCAGTAGAATCGCGCCCCAAGAAAGCGGGGAGGGACTCTCCGCGAAGTCCCTCCCCGATCAATCGGTTCAACTCAGCCGTGCGCCGCGTCGCGGAACACCACGGCGTCGCTAGGTGACCACCGACTCGATCTCGTCGGCGAACTCGCCGAGACCCTGGGCGATGACCGCGTCACGGGTAGGAATGCCGGCCTCGTCCCAGCCCATCAGGCCGTAGTAGACGCGCTTGCCCTCTTCCCATTCGTCGCGCGGGTACTGGAAGTCGGCCAGCGGCCCGGTCTTAAAGGGCTTGAAGATGCGCTCCGGCATCGAGTCGTCGGCGGCCGTGAATCCGGCCCGGGTGTTGTAGATACGGGCCATGGTGACGACGCGCTCGCCAAGCTGCATCAGCTCATAGCTGGAGTAGTTCCAGCCGGTCGCCGCCGACATCATCTCGGTGATGTGATCCAGGTCCCACGGCAGGAAGATGCACATGCCGATGGTGTTTTTCGCCCAGCACCAGTTGGACTGGGCGGCGAAGAGCCGCATCTTTTCGGGCGAGAGGTCAGTGGCTTCCATGGGCTCATAGACGCCCCAGGCGTTGGCGCGATCCATGTTCCAGCCGGGGCCGGTGAACATGGTGTCGTGGATGCTGTGGTTGTGGTCGCCGCCGGTGGGCGAGACCGCGAAACCGACCCCGATGGCCGCCTTGAGGCGCGGCTCGTGCATCGGAAAGTCCTGGCCCTTGACCGCGACCACGTGATCCGGCGCGCCCTTGCCGACGATCTCGGCGGCCTTGGCCGAGCCGTTGGCCAGGATGTCGCCGAAGCCTTCGCGGTTGGCGATCTGCAGGATCATCGCGACCATCGCCTCGGCGTTGCCGAACTTGAGCTCAATGCCGCCGGTGTCGGAGGCGTCGATGATGCCGGCCTCCCACCAGGACATCGCCGTCGAGATGGCCATGCCGGCGCCGATGGTGTCCAGGCCGTACTCGTTGCAAACCTGGCTGGCGTAGGCGACCGCCGCGAGATCATCGACCTCACAGTTGCTGCCGACCGCCCCGACCGTCTCATACTCCGGTCCGCCGTACTCGGGCGAGACCTGGTAGTCGCCGTCTTTGATCTCGACCACGCGCTTGCAGCGAATCGTGCAAGCGAAGCAGGTCTCGTTCTTGAGCAGGATATCCTCGGTCATGCGCTCGCCGCTTATATCCTCCCAGCCGCCGTCGAAGTGACCCAGTTCGAAGTGCCGGGTAGGCAGGCCGCCGAAGTCGTGGAAGCTCTTCAGCCCGCCGTTGGTGCCGTGGGGCTGGAACGTCGGGATACGGTCGTGCTGGGCCTTGTTGACCCATTTGGCCATGTCCTTGAACGGCTCCGGGTCGGCGACCGGGACGTTACTGTGGCCGCGCACCGCGATGGCCTTCAGCTTCTTGGAGCCCATCACCGCGGCCATGCCGGAGCGCCCCGCGGCCCGGGACTTGTCGACGATTACGCCGGCGATGTTGGAAAGCTTCTCGCCGGGCGGGCCGATCAGCGCGAACCGCAGGCTCTTGTCGCCTATTTCTTCGCGAATAATGTCTTCGGTGGGACCGCTGGTCTTGCCCCAGAGATGGGCCGCGTTGCGAATTTCGACTTCGTCGTCGACGATCGACAAGTACACCGGTTTGTCGGAGACGCCGGTGACGACGATCCCGTCCCAGCCGGCGCGCTTGAGCTCGGAGCCGAAATAGCCGCCGACATCGGCCTGGCCGAAACCGCCGGTCAGCGGCGACTTTCCACCGATGCAGTTGCGACCGGTACCGCCGACCGGAATGCCGGTGAGCGGGCCATTGGCGACGATCAGGTGATTATCGGGGCCGAGGGCGTCGACCGAGGGCGGGACTTCTTTCAGCAGGTAGTACGCAATCATCCCGGCACCGCCACCGTAGGTACGGTAGAAGACGTCGTCATGCTCGTCGGTGGAGGTCTTGCCGCTGTTCAAGTCGACGCGCAAGACCTTGCCGGTATATCCGTTGGGCATCTATCTCTCCTGTGTTGCGACGCGCGCAGCCGCCGGGATCGGCGCCTGGCCGGTCGGTCCGCGGGCCGTGACTGTGGAACGCTCGCGTGATTCTCCTACAAAAGGGTCGCCGAAGGCGAGTTGGCCGTCACCGGGACGCCGGGAGGGGACCGGCGGAACGTCAGGCCCGGTGCAATCCGGGCACGAAGACGGTCGCCATCATCGTCAGGAAGCTGCCCTACCGGAACGTCACCGCCAGTGACACCTGACCGCTCGGCCGCGCTTACCCGAGCAGTGCCAGCACTACCGAATGTAGGAGCGCGCCCGGTCCGGAGACCACCGTCAGCATGCCTAGACCTGTGGCACCCACGTCAAGTACCTTGCCGGCCAGCGCCGGAAGCAGCGAATGGTAAGAGAACGCGAAGATCTCACCAGTATCAGCCCCCAGAGGAGGCGCTCGACCCGGTCGGTCAGCATCGTCTGCAGGCGGGTAACCAGGTCTGACCAGAACGACCTGCCGTTCGGCAACCGGCCCGGTGACGCGGCGTCGCGGATACCGCTTCCGTGCCATATCTAGCCTCCCCTTATACCCCGACTATTTACGTCTTGCCTAGACCGGTTTTCGCGGAATAGGTCAAGAGGATTTGGCTCGTAAAGATGAGGCGACACAGGGCTCCGAGGCCACAGGCCTTCCCGACCCTCGCAGCTTCCGCACCGGGCGCGTACACTCACCGCAGGCATCCGTAGCTAGTACACGGGGAGATGGGTCATGAGGATTCACGGAATCTGTCCGCCGGTGACGACACCGTTTACCGCTGAGGGAAACGTCGACGAGGCGACATTCCGTGAAGATATCCGGTTCATGGTGGAGGATGCCGGCGTGCACGGGGTGTCGGTTGGCGGCAGTACCGGCGAAGGGCACGTGCTGTCCACCGATGAGGTGCGCACGCTAGTCGGGGCGGCCGTAGAGGTGGCGGCCGGCCGCATACCGGTGATCGCAGGGATCATCGTCGACAGCACCTGGCTGGCGATCGAGCGCGGTCGTGCCCTCGCCGATCTGGACGTGGCCGCGCTGCAGGTGACCCCTGTGCACTACGGATTCCGTCCCGGCGACGACGGGACACAGGCCTTCTTCGCCGACATCATCGACGGCACGGGTATACCGGTGTTGATCTACAACGTAGTGCAGTGGAACTACCTGGACGTGGTATTACTTGGAAGGATCATGCGCGAGGTGGACGGCGTAATCGGCGTCAAGCAGAGCGCCGGTGACTTCAAACTGATGGCCGACGCAATCCTAGAATTGCCCGAGGAATCGATCATCATGAGCGCGGTTGACGCGTTGATGTATCCGTCATTGGCGCTGGGGGCGGACGGGGCGATCGCAGCCATGCTCTCGCTGGCACCGTCATCGTACGTGGAAATGTGGGATGTGCTCAAGGATGGCAATCACGATCGGGCCCGTGAATTGCACGGAGCCCTGCTGCCGATCTTCAACGCCCTCGAGGCGACCGATGATGGCGGGCGCAACATGCCGGCGGCGGTGAAATATGCGATGGAACGGCAGGGCCGACCGGCGGGGTTGCCACGGACGCCTATGAGTTGGCCTGGGCCGGGGCAAAAGGCCCTGCTGGATCGGGCGCTGGCGGGCGCCAACTTGGCTGATGGCTAACCGGACGGTACGTCCGCGAGAGGAATCGATGTGATCAGCAGGATCGATCATACGGCGTATCGCGTATCAGCGACGGTTGCGAGTCTGCGGTTCTACTGTGATGGCCTAGACTTCGCATCGGTACTTGGCCTTGACCGTGACTGTGCGCCCCAGATGACCTATCTGCGGATGAGCGGGGAGACGTTTTCGGAATCGCTAGGGAAGGTAGATTAGCGTATTGATCGGACTCAGTCGGCGACGGCTGCTCCAGACCGGAGCCCTTGGCAGCGTCGGCGCGGCAGTTCTTGCCGCCTGCGGCAAGACCGTCGTGGTGGTCAAGGAGATTCCGGTCGAGGTCGTCAAGGAAGTCTTGGTCGAGATTCCGGTCGAGGTCGTCAAGGAAGTCTCGGTCGAGATCCCGGTCGAGGTCGTCAAGGAAGTCTCGGTCGAGATCCCGGTCGAGGTCGTGGGTGAGACCAAGATGGGGAGCCCAGACGGGGGCGAAGACACCGACAGCGACATCGATATCAGCATGGACAGCGACACGGCGACGGAACCCGACATCCCGTCCTACGGGGAGGTGGATGCAGATGCCGGGGTAATCAGCGCTGTCCGCCATGCCCCGATCTACATCACAGTGAACGCCCATGGGCACACCTACCGCATCCCACGGACCGTCTATCAGGAGTTCGTGGAGGACGGTAATCTCGAGGGCTGGTTCAAACTCAAGCGTAGGCGCTACCGGCATCATCGCGATGAGATCATGTGGCTCGCTGAAGAAACCGAGCGGGTGGGCGCCCGGATGTCTTATCAACTGAACGGTGAGTACGCGCGCGACGCTCGAGTCTTGATGGCCTCGGGAACGAGCGACGACACGGGGCATCTTCACGATCTGATCGACCGCGGCCACACCATGAGCGCTCACTTTCACCCGTATGTTCTGAGCGGGAACGACGAATTCTGGAAGGACATCGGGAGCCGCACCATGACCACCACACTGATGGACCAGCTGTGGGCATCTCACCTCGACGCAATCAAGGCGACCCTCGGCTTCGGGGTAGTTCGCGTCGATGCAGCCCATAACCGAGATACGGACGAACTCGCAGCCCACTTCCTAGCGCTGGTCAACAAGTACGGCCTGCAGATCGAGAACGTAGGGGAGAGCTTCACCAAAACTCACTGGGTTCAGCGTCCCTGGAATGTCTTTCGGCGCGACCTCAAGACCGAGTTGATGGAGGATTTCCACGGCCGGATGGTGACGGTCCACTCCTATCCCCAGGTCGGGCGGGCCATCCCCAAGGGCCGCCACGTCGTCATCACCACCGTGCCCCAACTGAAGCGCCGCTTCATCGACATCTACCTTCAGTGGCTTTACGCCCAAGCCCTGGGCCAGGCGCCACGCATCTGGACCTTCGGCATCATGACCCACCCGGACTCCAACGCCCAGTACCGAGACGACATGCTAGAGATGCTCGAGTGGCTAGCCCAGATGACCGACCTTGAGAGCCCCTTTGGCGGGCCCGTCGCCGAGTTCATCACCGACACAATGCTCCTCGAGCGCTATCGGACCTGGGAAGCAGCTCACCCCGGAGTGAGCTCGTTCTCCTTCGACCTCGAAGCCTACAAAGCGGGTGAAGACGTCCCCTATCCCTACGACCTTGAAGGGATGGTACTCGCCACCCACGATAGCGAGTTCGTAGAGATCATGGATGACTGGGCAGACTACGGCGTAATGGCCATCAAACTGGTCCACCGCCACGTGGAGCGCTCGGCCCCACGGCCCAATGGAACGGTTAGGACCACGACCGGTGATCTCGAAGAGGCCCTCTACCTCCTCTGGAAAGAGAGCGACCCAGTTGTTATCGACATGTCAGACGAGGTCGGCCCCTCGCTATTTGGGTGTGATGGAGTGACCGGAGACGTCGAAACCCTCGACAGCAGCGCCGTAACAGTTACCTCGGTCCCCCAGGTCGTATCGGTCACCGACGACTACTTCGGCCGGGATTAACCGGGGCGGCGCAGCGGACGGGTCCCATATTACAGACCTCATTCGCCCCCGTAAGCGATCGACAGAATCGTACGGCAGGGGTAGCTTGAAGCGTTCCATTTTTCAAGGGCGTGGGTTCATTCGACTATGCGGCAGTATGTCCACGGTTATTCCGACCGTGAAGCCGGGCGCCTGGCTGATCAGGCGGACTCGGTCCGTGAACTGATTCACGGAGACACTCTCTTTGCCCCGGGCGATCGGGTACTGGAACCAGGCTGCGGGATCGGTGCACAAACGTTCCCGCTGGCGCGGTGCTTTCCCCAGGTTCGATTCACCTCGTTCGATCTCTCGGCCGGGTCGCTGGAGCGGGCTAGCGCCAGCATGGGGGAGGTGGCGAACGTCAACCTGCTGCGCGCCGACCTAATGACCCCGCCGTTCAAGGAAGGAGAATTCGATGTGGTGCTCGTTAGCTACCTCCTGGAGCACGTGCCCGATCCGGCTCGCGCGCTCGCGATAATGCAGCGCCTTCTGAAGCCCGGTGGGAAGCTCTACGTGGTCGAAGGCGATCACGGCTCCTGCTATTTCCATCCGGAGACCGATCCGGCCAGGCGCGCCTGGGCATGCCTGATCGAAGTCCAACGCCGACTCGAAGGCGATTCCCTCATCGGCCGGCGGCTCTATCCGTTGCTCACCGAGGCCGGTTTCGCCGACGTCAAAGTCTCACCGCGGATGGTCTACGCCGACGAGTCGCGACCCCACCTCATGGTGGCGTTCGTCGAAAAGACAATCGTGCCGATGGTACAGGGCGCGCGGGAGGCGGCACTGGAATGGGGCCTGATCGACGCGGATACCTTCGATCGAGGAATCGACGATCTGATGACCGTCTCGCAAGCGCCGGGCGGCGCGTTCTGCTACACCTTCTTCAAGGCCACCGCGAGCCAGCCGGAGACTCGCGGCCGGTAGACCCTCGCGGAAAGGGTGCCGCGGGCATTCGCGTAAAGTAGCCGGGCAGCAACCCGGAGATTAGGACGGCGATGGCCACTGATACCGCCTTCACGATGGATACGTCCGCGATCAAGGTCGGGCCCGGCGTAACCGGCGAGATCGGCGGCGATCTGCGCGGCCTGGGCTGCGCGCGCGTGCTGATAGTCACCGATTCGCGGATGGCCGATCTGAGCCCGGTGGCGGTGGTGGCCGGCTCGCTGGGCGATGCCGGAATCGCGGCGAAGGTCTACGACCGGGTCCGCGTGGAGCCGACCGACGAATCCTTCAAGGACGCCATCGATTTCGCGATCGAAGGGCATTTCGACGGATTTGTGACGGTAGGCGGTGGGTCGAGCATCGACACCGCCAAGGCCACCAACCTCTACTCGACCTACCCGGATGACTTGTTGACTTATGTCAACTCGCCGATTGGTAAGGGCACGCTGGTGCCGGGTCCGTTGAAGCCGCTGATCGCCGTTTTCCGACCACCGCCGGGACCGGCAGCGAGACGACCGGCGTGGCGATCTTCGATTACCTGGAAATGCGCGCCAAGACCGGCATCGCTCACCGCGCGCTACGCCCGACCATGGGGATCGTGGACCCGGACAACACCCGGGATATACCGCCGCTGGTGGCGGCGGCATCGGCGCTGGATGTCTTGAGCCACGCGCTGGAGTCGCTGACCGCCCTGCCCTATGGCGAACGCCCGGCTCCGGAAAGCCCCGAACTGCGCCCCGCCTACCAGGGGTCGAACCCGATCAGTGACATCTGGGGGGCGCGGGCAATCGAACTGGTGGCCGGCAACCTGGTACACGCGGTGGCGCACCCGGAGGACGACGCGGCGCGCATGAACATGCTGATCGCGGCTACCTTCGCCGGAATCGGCTTCGGCAACGCCGGCGTGCACCTGCCGCACGGGATGTCCTACCCGGTGTCGGGTATGGTGCGCGACTACCAACCGGACGGCTACCCGGACGACCACCCGATCGTGTCGCACGGCATCTCGGTGATCCTCAATGCGCCGGCGGTGTTTCGCTTCACCGCTTCGGCCGACCCGGAGCGCCACCTGAGCGCAGCTCGCCTGCTGGGGGGTCGACACCGCGGGAGCGGCCGGTGCTGACGCCGGCGCCATCCTGACCAACACAGTGATCGACCTGATTCGCGCGACCGGGATGCCCAACGGCTTGGCGGCCATCGGCTTCACCGACGCCGATGTCGATGCGCTGGCGGCGGGCACGCTGCCTCAGCATCGGGTCACGAAGCTCTCGCCGCGACCGGCCGATGAGGACGACCTGCGCGGACTCTTCCGCGACGCGATGTCCTACTGGTAGACCGACGCTGACGGCGCGGGTTAGGTTCCGGCGCCGAAACCGCTATCCTTGCTACACCCAGTTCTGACAGGAGCGCATCCCTTTGACCTCCAGCGATTCCCCGACGGTCACCCTCGGTTCCACCGGGCTCCAGGTGAGCGAACTCTGCATCGGTACCTCGGCCCTGGGCGACATGCCCGACACCTACGGCTACGACGTGCCCGAGGAACGCGCCCACGCCACCGTGCGGGCCATCTTCGACAGCTCGATCAACTTCCTGGACACCGCCCGCAGCTACGGATTCGGACGCAGCGAGGAACGCGTCGGCGCCGTGATCCGCGAGCGCGGCGGACTGCCGGAGGGCTTCGTACTGAGCACCAAGGCCGACCGCGACCTCGACACCAACACCTTCGATACGGCGCAGGTCCGGCGTTCGGTGGAGCAGAGCATGGAGGCCCTGGGACTCGACCGGCTGCAACTGGTCCACCTGCACGACCCGGAATATTGCGACCTGGACGAGATCATCCGCCCGGGCGGCGCGATCGATACCCTGTTCGCGATTCGCGACGAAGGCCTGATCGACCACGTGGGGCTGGCCGCCGGAAACGTCGAGATCATGGCGCAGTGCCTGGAGCGCGGCGATTTTGAGGTCCTGCTGACCCACAACCGCTATACGGTGCTGAATCGCAACGCCGACCGCCTGATCGATCTGGCGCACTCAAAGGGCGTCGCCGTCCTGAACGCCTCGCCCTACGGCAGCGGCATTCTGGCGCGCGGCACCCGCGACTACGCCCGCTACGCCTACCAGGACGCCAGCGAGGAGATCGTGGCGATGGCCCG
Organism: Chloroflexota bacterium; assembly: GCA_030744875.1. Taxonomy (GTDB): domain Bacteria; phylum Chloroflexota; class UBA11872; order UBA11872; family VXNJ01; genus JASLPR01. Next base: position 43,439 of record JASLPR010000004.1, on the reverse strand, counting down.
CCAGATGGAAGAGATTTGCGCGCGCTACGACGTGCCGCTGGCGGCGGCGGCGTTGCAGTTCTCGATGCGCGACTCGCGGGTCGTTTCCACGGTCGTCGGCGTCAGCCGGCCGGAGCGGATGCAGCAGAACCTGGATATGGCGGCGGTGGCGATCCCGGACGCGATCTGGCCGGAGCTTGAGGCGCTGTCCGACTGGGACGGCGACCCGGAGGCCACCCGGGACTACAAGCCGGGCTAGCCCGCCGCCGCAGAGTCGCTAGCCGACGATGTTGGCCTTCGGCGTGAGCGCCCTCGGCGTGCTGCGTTTGCGCACGTTATCGCGCCATTCCCCGGGCGGCGGCTGAACCGTGGCGTCAAACTCATCGCGGAACACCGTGCGGAGCCAGTCCGGCGCGTCGTGACGGTTGAGGTGGTCCAGCAGGTGGCCGTGCAGGCGCTCCACCTCGGCGGCGTTGCCGGAAATGACGTTCTGGAGCGAGCCGCCCTCCGCCGATAGATCGTAGAGTTCACGCCGCTCGGTCTCCGGGAAGTCGATCAACTGCCAGCGGCGGTCGGTGATCGTGGCGGCCGTCCACTGGTCGTCGGGCGAAACGTGGTTGTGGCAGCCGTCGATAAATCCCTGGCGTGGGTGGAATGCGGAGATTGCGGCCGGGCGGATCGAGCGCTTGCGCCCGTCAATCAGCGGCAGCCACGAATGACCCTGGATGCCCATTTCCTCGGGCGGCTTGATGCCGAGCATTTCCAGGATGCTCGGGGCAAGATCGGCCGGCTGGATCAGGCCGCCCACGTGGCGACTCGAACCCGGCCCGTCAGGGTGGCGCACCATGAAGAACTGGTGGGCGCATTCGTCCCAGAGTTCCAGCCAGGCGCCCCACTTTGAGATGCGGCCGTGCTCTCCGAAAAGGTGACCGTGGTCGGACATCACGATGACGATCGTGTCGTGGCGGCGGCCGACGCGGTCGATGGTGTCCAGCACGCGGCCGATCCAGCGATCGCACATGGTGATCTCGCCCATGTAACGGGCGCGCATGCGCTCGGCCTCTTCCGGCGTGTAGTAGGAAGCGTCGATGTACTTGGGCCAATGGATGTCGGCGCCTTCGTAGTCCTGGTTGTAGAGGTCGATGTAGTGATCGGGCGGGTCCCACGGCTCGTGGGGGTCGAATGAATCAACCCAGAGGAGGAACTGGTCATGGCCGGAGTTGCGTTCCAGCCAGTCGCAGGCCGCCTGCATGACCCGCGGGGCGTCCTTTTCGGCCTCAGTCCGGCGGTAGGTCGCGCCGCGGTGGTACAGGGCCAGGTGCTCGTCGCTGTTGAACTTCTCGCGGTGCGGCAGCGCGAATTCCTGGAAGTAGTCGGTCTTCCAGCGGTCGATTTCGGCGCCGCGGATCATCTCCCAGGCGTGGAAGGGTCGGTCGAAGCCGTAGCCGTAGTTGATGAGATGCGGGGTGCTCAGGATCAGCATCGAGACGTAATCATTCTGGCGCATGACTTCGGGCAGCGTCAGCGCGTCCCACTCCAGCGGTAGCCAGCCGTGGAAGGGCGCGCCGAAGCGGCCCTTGAGCAGGTCGTGGCGGATCGGCACCGTCGGGTAGGAACCGGCGTAGCTGCGATCGAAGACGGCGCTCTCGGCGGCGAACTGATCGAGCACCGGGGTGTGGATCACTTCGTTGCCGTTGACGCCCAGGCTGTCGTGACGCCAGGTGTCGTTCATGATTACGACGACGTTCATGGTGCGCCTCGCTCCTGTGCTTGAGTTAGCCCAGGTGCTTCCGGGCGACCTCGCCAAAGCGGGCCGCGTTGGCGTCGATCTCCGCGTCGTCCGATAACACGGTCACCCCGAACTGGGTGCCTAGGCCCGGGTCGGCAACGCCGATGCTGATGTTGATCGAGCGGCGCAGCAGATCGTCGGTCTGCGACAGCATGCCCTGGTGGTATTCCATGTTGCCACCGCGCTCCAAGTACAGCGGGTGATTCCAGGGGGTGCGATCACCCCAGACCATCCGCTGGTTCATGAAATGGTCCATGTTGCCGTAGACGTGCCAGGCGCTGTCGTCGACGACGTCGGTGCCCAGTTCGGCGGCGACGGCGCGGGCGGTCTTTTCGTCCGGGAACACCGCGCCGAGCACGGTGCCGCACTCGCCATCCTCATCGGTGATGTCGCGGTATTCCAGCCCTGGAATTTCACCGACGACCTCCTTGTAGCGGCGCTTGTTGGCGCGGAGGCGATCCAGAATTGAATCCAGCTTGCGCAGTTGCGCCAGCAGCACCGCCGCCTGGAGCTCGGTGTACTTCATGTCGTAACCGATGACCGGGTTCTCGCCGATCTTCGAGCGGTCGCCGCCGGGAGCATAGCCCTGGTCGTGGATCGCGTAGCAGCGCTCGTAGACGGCCTCGTCGTTCGTAATCAACATGCCGCCCTCGGCAGAGGTGATCGGCTTGTAGGTGTTGAAACTGAACGCCCCGGTGTGGCCGTAGGTGCCGACCGCCTTGCCCCTGTAGACCGCCCCGCAGGCCTGGCAACAGTCTTCGATCATGTAGATGTCGTGCTTGTCGGCGATGGCGCGGAGTTCGTCCAGGCGGGCCGGGTTACCGAGCATGTTCACCGGCATGATCGCCTTCGTGCGCGGGGTGATCCTGGCCTCGGCGTCGGTCGGGTCGAGGTTGAAGGTCTGGTCGATCTCGGCCAGCACCGGAACCGCGAAGGCCCAGAGGACCGACGAGTACGTGCCGATGAACCCGTAGCCGGGCACGATCACTTCGTCGCCGGGGCCGATACCCAGCGCGGCCACGGAGGCGAACAGCGCCGAGGTGCCCGAGTTCAGCGCTAGGGCGTGACTGGCCCTGGAGCGCTCGGCGAACATCTTCTCGGCCTCGTAGACCTTGCCCTGAAAGCGGGCGTCGCGCCGGCCGGCCAGGGTGACACTGTGGCGGAAGAGGTAGCCCTCGCGCAGTAGCGCCGTGACCTCTTCGATCTCCTCGTCGCCGATGAATTCCATCCCCGGTCCGGGCATATCCGGCCTCCTGTCGCGTTACGAGAACCATCGATTCAGCCGCGCATCGCCGTGGTCGTGCCCGGATCGGGCGGCAAGTGCAGCATGCCAGTCGCTCGGGGCCGACCGCAAGCCGCCGTCAGGCCGCTAGCGTAAGATCGACCGCTGGAGAAGGCATTGCGACAACCACCGGAGGGATGCGGCGTGGAACTGGCCGTGCAGGACAACTTGGTGCCCGGCGAGACCCCGGCGGAGAAACTGGCGAATGTCGCCGCCTGCGGGATCGAAGCTATCGAGCCGTGGTTCTCCTTCATCGAGGCAGCCGGCGACGAGTTCGCGGCAGCGTTGCGGGATTCGCCGGTGCGGATGCGCAGCGTCTGCGACGACCCCCGCCGCAATCTCGGAATTCGCGATGACACCCACACCGAACGCTTCGGCGCGGCCCTGCACGCTCTGGACAGATATGCTGACCTTGGCGCGGAGACCGTCATCTCTATCGGCGTCTTCGGCCCGGCGGATGAGAGCCACCCGTGGGACGCCGAGGCCGACACCTACGTCGAGGTTCTTCAACGCCTCGGTGAGCACGTCGCGTCGGCCGGGATCACTATGGTCATCGAGTGCCTGAACCGCTACGAGACCCATTTCATCAACACCCTCGCCGAGGGCGCCACAATCGCCCGCCGGGTCGATCTGCCGAACGTGAAGATCATGGCCGACTTCTTCCACATGAACCTGGAAGAGTCCGACATGGTCGCCTCCATGCGCGAAGTAGGCGATCTCCTGGCGCATGTCCACCTGGCAGACTCAAATCGCTTCGTCCCCGGGCGCGGCCATACGGATTTCGCTCCCTGCCTGAGATACCTAAAGGAGTTCGACTACGCGGGTGTTCTGGCGATGGAATGCTGCCTGGGCCCGAGCTGGCAGTTGCTGGGGCATCACGGGGCGGACTTCGTGGAGGAACTGAGTTCGGCGGCGGCGTATATCCGCAGCCTACTAGCAGACTAGCGGCTTCCCGATCGGCGATCACCCCGATCCCCGGGTGTGCCTGCAGGTGCGGCACCGGCGCGCTATCGGAGACCTCCGCTTACATCAAGCGGTGCAGGATTTCGGCCTTTTCGATCCCGGTCACCAGCAACACCAGCGAGGCGTCGGAATTCGAACGGCCGACGCAGTTCACCCTTCGTCACCTGCTGACCCTGCGAACCTTCGGCCGGCTGTAGGGCCGGAGCTAGGTGCCGGTGTGCGCCCGCAGCCCTGCAATTGATCCTCCAAAATGAACCGGGAATCGATGGTTGTATAGACGCGGATTGGGCAGTTGCGCCGGTGTAAACGTACTTCATCGAGTCGGTACACTCCGGCGTTGCGGGCCATTACCACGTTCCGCAACCACGATTCAGCACTACCCGATAGCCGCGAGTCATCCCAGGCTGCAATACTCCATCAACAGGAGTGACGCCATGCCGGTCAGCGGCCCGTAGAAGAGCACGTACAGCGGGCGGGGATCGTAGCGCAGGGCTTCCCTAGACAATCTCAGATCGGCGCCGCCGATGGTGCCGCGTACACCTCGTCTAGCAGGGCGTGTGGAGCGCCGTTGGCCACGGCCATCGGCTCGTCTAGGTCCAGCAGATCAAGCAGCAGCACGTTCTCGTCGTGGCTGTCCCGCAGGCTGGCCCTCGACTTGCGGTCGCCGAAATGCGCCGGATGACCCCGTGGGTCTAGAACAACGGCATCAGCAGCACGTGGATGATGGCAAACTGGTCATCGTTCTCGTTCTTCGCGTCGGTGTTGACGACTGCGCTCTACTTCGCGGCGGCGGGGAAATCCCACTGCGTCCGGATTCAGCCTCGACTAACGGGCGCTTTCGGGCCCCTTATCAACCAGATCCCGGTAAAAACGTTCCACGCGGCCGGAGTCGAATTCGTCCAAGTCTTCCTGCCAGCCCCAGGCCAGCAGGGTGTAGCGGGAGGTGACCCGATCGTAGGGCGTGGCGACGAGCTTTACTTCGCCGAAGAGGCCGTCCGGGAGGCTCCGGTAGAGCTTGCGTATCTCGTCGGCCCGGTCGTCGCAGTTGGCATCGCAGGGGTAGAGCACGACAATGCCGCCGTGCTCGAGATTGTGTATCCAGGCGCCCTCGGGGACCGGCTCCTCGAAAACTCCGTAGTTGCTGGGATTGGCGTAGTGATCGCCGGAGGACGGCGGGTAGTGGTTGCGGGTGACGATGACGCCTTCATCGACGTGCTGGGCGCCCTCGATGGGAACGGAGTAGCGCTCGGAGACCGCCGCGATCGCCGCATCGGACTCGGGCGCCGGCTCGCCGAACAGGGAAAACGCCATGACGACGACCAAGCCGATACCGCCGCTGACCAGCACCGTCATCACCAGCCAGGAGGGCGGCCGCCAACCGGTGCTGGTCGGCGTGCCACGTTTGCGTCGTCGGCGTCTGGCCATGTGCCCCCAGGACTGAATGAACTACTGGATACCGGCGGTACCCACGGCCGGGGGGCGGGCCCGCTGATCCGGCAATTCTAGCGGCCTTGAACAAGGCCGCCCCAACTGGACTACCAGCCGATGTCGTACCGGAGCACTCTGGCGTTGATGATCGTGATTACCCCGGCAACGAGCAGCAGCATGAACGAAACCGCCGAGGCGTAACCCATCTTCAGGTACTCGAAGGCGTTCTGATAGACGAGCACGACGACCGTGAGTGTACTGTCGAGCGGTCCTCCCCACTCGCTGGTATTGGCCTGCCCCTGAGTCATGATGAATACCTGCACGAACATCTGCAGAGCTCCGATAAAATAGACAATCACCACAAAAAAGGTAGTAGGAGCCAGGAGCGGCACCGTTATCCGTAGAAATTGAGAGATCCTCCCTGCTCCATCAATCTCAGAGGACTCATATAGGTGAGGCGGTACTCCCTGGAGCCCTGCCAGATAGATCACCATGTTTAACCCCATGTTCTTCCAAACACTCATGATGATGATAGAGAGCATCGCAGTTTGTGCCGATCGCATCCATTTCAACCTCGGCAAACCTAACGCCTCTAACGCATCATTCAACAAGCCCATTTGTGGCTCATACATCCAGAGCCATATCAAAGAAACTGATACGAATGAACTGACCACCGGCATGTAGAACAAAGCCCTAAAAGCGTAGATGCCACGGATTTGCCTGTTAATGAGGGCTGCAAGAAGAAGCGAAGTAACAACGCCCGTTGGAACCGTTCCAAATGCGAACAACAGCGAGTTGGTCATGGAGCGGGAGAAGCGGTCATCGTCGATAATCCGCTCGAAGTTGGCCAGGCCGATGTACCTGGGCGACGACATGAGGTCGTAGCTGGTCAGGCTGTACCAGAGCGTCCCGATGATCGGGCCGATCACGAAAATCGCGATGAAGATCAGCGATGGGGTGATGAAGAGGTAGCCGGCCACCCCGGTGCTGACTCCGGATCGCGTGGACACCGGCCTGGGCTTCTGCGCTTGTTCCGCGATCGCCATGTCTATACGTCCGATTTCGTGTGACCCTCGGTTGTCTCCCGCCGACAGTGTATCTACATTGACCCTGCTCTGTCCGTCGGCTCTTCTTGATCCGGGTCGGGCGCTGCCTCGGGGCGCCGGTTAGTCACGGCGGTTGAAGTTCGCGAACTCGGCGAATTTCAGGGAAGGCGCGGAGACGTAGTCGCCCTCCGGGAATTCGACGGTGCCAATGGCGCAGGCGAATTTGCGCGGACCGATGGCCTGGCAGGCCAGCCTCCGGGAGTGCGTTTCCGATTCGAGCATGAGGCGATCTTCCTGCACCGAGATCAGGATTCGGTCGAACAGTTCGTAGCGGCCGGCCAGCGGAGTCAGCTCCGCCGCCGTGGTCGTGAGCACGGTCCCGTCCCACCGGCGGGCCACGGTCCCGTTGACCTGCACGAACTCCCCTGGTTCCGCCCCACCCCCGACCGCTCCCACCGACACCGCAATGCCGTCTGCCGTCGTTCCGGCCAGGATGGCCGGGCCGTACGGCGCCAGGTCCAGCCCGACGCCGTTCCAGTTCATGCGCACGCCGTCATCATCGACCGTCAGTTCCACCAGCCCCACCAGCGACCCCACGAAACTCCCGGCCCAGACCGTCCAATCGACGCTCAGATCCGACGCCGACGCCGGAATCGGCCGCTCGCCGCTCTCGCCGAGCAGGACGTCCAGGGCGTCATCCGCGAAGCCCTGGCCGTCGAACCCTTCGGAGTGCCGGTTGTACAGGAGCGCCAGGCCCACCCCGGCCTGGGGAATGGTGACCGCAACCCCGCCGTAGCGCAGTATCCGGCCCCAGTGCCACACCTTCGTCCGCCCGCGGTGCGGCCTTGTGTAGAAGCCCAGCCCGTAGCCGTCCCCGGCCGGGGTGTAGCGATTCACCACCGGCGCGTGCATCCGGGCCACCGCTGCTTCGCTCAAGATGCGCTCCCCCTCGAATTCGCCGCCGTGCGTGTGCAAAAGCAGGTAGCGCGCCAAATCGTTCGCGGTGGTCATCACCGAACCGGAGGCGCTGAAGGCCACCGCGTCTGCCTGGCGGTGATGGACCGACAGATTCCCCTCCGCGTCTATCTCGTGGCACTGGGCCATGCGATAGGTGGACGCCACCGAGATGTCGAAGGTCGAACGCGTCATCCCCAGCGGGTCGAAGAGCAGCTCGGACATGAGCTCGGGATACAACTTTCCGGTGACCACCTCGGCCACCCGCGCCGCCAGGCAAATGCCCGAATTGCTGTATGACCAGACCGCCCCCGGCGTCGCCGGCATCGGGATTTCCGGCAGGGCGTCGCGCACCAGGATCTCCAGCGCATCGAAATCCCGGGAGCCCCACCAGTCCACATCCCGCGATAGCCCGCTGGTGTGACTGAGCAGCATGCGCAGGGTGATCCGCTCGGCCGCCCCGGCGAGGCTGAGGCGCAGTCCCGGCAGGTACTCGATCACCGGCCGGTCCAGGTCGAGCTGCCCGCGATCGACCAGTCGCATCACCATCGTCGCGGTTAGCGACTTGGATATCGAGGCCGCCCGCGAGATCGTGTCCGCCGTCATCGGAAGACGGGAATCCTCCACACTGGTCACCCCGTATCCCTCTGCCAGAACTACCTCACCACCGGCAATCACTGTCAGCGCCGCCCCCGGGACCCGCGTCCGTTCCATCCGCTCTTTCAGGTCGTCGACAATCGGGGTTAAATCCATGTTTAACCGCTCACCTTCCCAAGGCAGGGCCCTTCTGATACATCACCGTCTACGCCGACAAACGTCATCCCCACGCCATCCCGTTAGCGCAAACCCCGGGTCAACCCGAAATTACATCAGCCAGAGGACGATTGCCGCCACGACCGTTCCCACTATGGCCAACAGATAACTCAAAGCTGCAACCGGCATTCCCGGAACCGGGACATGGAGGTCCGTGATCAGGTGTCGGATTCGGTGGAACGCGTGGAACAGGGACAGCGCGATGACTACAAACAGCCCCATCTTCACTAACTGGTTGCCCAAGAGTCTACTGAGTCGGTCGTACCGCATCGCATCGGCGAAGACATCCCAGCCAAGCCCCGGCCCAACAATCGTGGCGAACACAAGCACCGGGACTACCATCGCCGATACCACGCCGCCCACCGAAAACAATGACCACCAGAAAGCCTCATGCGAACCCTTAATATTCATGGCAAAAGCACCAGTAGCACTACCGCCACGACCGCCGCAAAGACAACGAATCCCGGGCCGGCAATGGTCGACGCGGGCACTCGTTTCCCGTTCCTCCAGACCGCCATCCCTCGCGGAATCAGGCTGATGAACGTCACCGAATGGAACAGCGTGAATAGCAGCGTAATCACCCCGAACACCAGCATCCCTGGTGATGCCAAGAAATCACGAAACGCTTCGTACGATTCCGGGTCGCCGCCGACACTGACCACCAGAGACAGAAGCACGATCACATAAGCTACGACGAAAATTGCGGTTACTTCGCGGACGAAAACCATGCAATATCGCGGGCGCCTCATCCACCATCCCGCACCGAGTGTCCTGCGATCGTCCTTGCTCATTCCCGCGACCCCGACGACATCACGAACGACTTGAAATAGGCCATCACCCCGGAAACCTTTGACTGCTGTATCGCTCCCGCCGGATCGACGTGCTTGGGGCAGACCTGCGAGCATTCGCCCACGAACGTACAACTCCAGATTCCGTCACTGCTCAGCATCTCATCCAACCGCATGTCCGCCCCCTGGTCCCGCGAGTCCAAGTTGTAGCGGTGACCGAGCGTTAGCACCGCCGGGCCGATGAAGTTCAGCTCGTGACTTACTACCGGGCAGGCCGAGTAACAGAGCATGCAATTTATGCACAGCGTGAACTGCTTGAATGTCGCCAGCTCCGCTGGCGTCTGTAGGTATTCCCCGTGTTCAATAGCCCTCTCTTCATCACGCACGATCCATGGACTGATCTGCTGCAGTTTCCGCAGAAAGTCATCCAGATTGACGATCAGGTCCCGTTCGACCTTGAAGTTGGTCAGCGGCTCCACCCGAATCGGCCCAGGCAGATAGTCGCGAATGAACGTGCTGCAGGTCAGCGTCGGATATCCGTTCACAATCATCCCGCACGATCCGCACACGCCCATCCGGCACGACCACCGGTGCGACAACGAGCCGTCGATGAATCCCTTGATATAGTTCAAACCGTCCAGGATTACCCACTCGTCCTCGTATTCCATTTCGAAATCCTGATAGCTCGACTCTTCTGTTTCGGAATCGAATCGGAAGACCTCAAAAGTAACCTTGCTGCCCATCAGCCCGTCATCCTCAGCGCCAAGGAGAGACGCGCCTTAATTCCAATCAATTTCCGTACACCCTGTCTGCCGGCGGCCACCTAGTGATCGTCACATCCCCGTACTCAATTTGCGGTTCACCATCCGTGCGGTACGCCAGCGAATGCTTCAGGTACCTCTCGTCATTCCGAGCCGGAAAGTCCGTCCGCTGGTGTGAACCCCGAGATTCCTGCCGCGCAATCGCTGAGAACGCAACACTCTGAGCTACGTCCAGTAGGAAATCAAGCTCCAACGCCGCCCTCAATTCCGTGTTGTGCCGAAGGACGGTATCGTCAAGTTTCACGTTCTCAAAACGGGCTCGAAGCTCGCCCAGACGGTCGCACGTCCGCCGCATCGATCCCTCTTGCCGGAAGATCCCCACCCCCTCTTCCATCGTCTCCGCCATTTCGTTCTTCAACACCGCGATCCGCTCATCGCCACCATGTCCCTTGTCCATGAAAGACGCGATCCGCTTCTTCACCGTCACCACCTGCGCTTCTAGCGCCCCCTTGTCCGAGATTTCGTGCTTGAGGGCAAACCCTGCAGCGTTGTGCCCCGCCCGGAGGCCAAACACCAGGAGTTCCGTCAGTGAGTTTGAACCCAGACGATTCGCCCCATTGATGCTCACACACGCGCATTCACCAGCCGCATACAGACCCGGCAGCGAGGTCGCCGCATCTATACCCGTGTCGATCCCACCCATCATGTAATGCACCACCGGACGCACAGGGATCATCTCGTGTACCGGGTCTACCCCAGCGTAGTTCCTGGCCAATTCCCGGACGAATGGCAGCCGTGTGTCGATCACCTCCTCACCCAGATGACGAATGTCCAGGTGCACATAGCTTCCCTGGGGGCCGACTAGCACATTCCCAGCCTCCTCCTCGCGAATGAAGGCCTGAGAAAGCCGGTCTCGTGGCCCCAACTCCATCGTCCGTGTCTGGGGATGCTCCGGATCCGTCACGTCCAGCGGTTCACCCAAGTCGTGGTCCTGTAGGTAGCGCTGGCCATCCTTGTTCAGCAGTACCCCACCCTCGCCCCTCGTCGCTTCGGTGATCAGAATCCCCGATCCCAGCAGTCCGGTTGGATGGTACTGGACAAACTCCATGTCCTTGAGCGCCACCCCAGCCCGATATGCCAACGCCATCCCGTCGCCCGTCTTGATTGAGGCGTTCGTCGTAAACTTGAAAACTTGGCCGCCGCCGCCAGTACACATGATCGTCGCACCGCCGACGATTCCGTGCACCTCTCCGGTACGCTGCTCTATCGCAACCACTCCCTGGCACCGTCCGTCGCCCACCAGCAATTCCGCCGCGAACCATTCGTCGTAACGGGTGATGTTGTTGTACTTCAAGCTCGTCTGAAACAGCGAATGAAGCACGTGGAACCCCGTCTTGTCCGCCGCGTACCACGTGCGCTCGATCTGCATGCCGCCAAAGGGTCGTACCGATATCCGGCCATCCGGCTCCCGGCTCCAGGGACAGCCCCAGTGTTCCAGTTGAATGAGTTCACCCGGAGCCTCCTTAACGAACTCTTCCACCGCATCCTGATCGGCCAGCCAGTCCGACCCGCTGATCGTGTCATAGATATGGTTTTCGAAGCTGTCGTTGTCCTTGACAACCCCCGCCATTCCACCCTCCGCCGCAACAGTATGGCTGCGCATCGGGTAGACCTTCGAGACAACTGCTACGTCGAGGTCGGGATCAACTTCGGCCGCCGCGATCGCCGCCCGCAACCCGGCTCCACCACCGCCAATTATGACAATGTCGTGCTGGTGTAATGCCATGGAGCAAATCATAGATTGGCCCCCTTATATCCGCAATTTGGCCACGAGGGCCTTCCGTGGATTTCGCCTCCCTATATACCCATCACATCGATGAGTTCGCGCACCGAATCGGCCGAGCTACGCAATCCAGCGAGCTCCGATTCGGACAGGTCCAGTTCGAGGACTTCTTCCATGCCGCCGGCGCCGAGCTTGACCAGCACGCCGACGAAGGTGTCCCTTATGCCGTACTCGCCTTCCAGCATCACCGCGCAGGGGAACAGGCGCTTGCGGTCCATGAGGATCGCGTCGCACATCATGGCGACCGCCTCACCGGGAGCCTCGAACGCGCTGCCCTTCTTCAACAGGCCGACAATCTCGCCGCCGCCGCCGGCGGTGCGCTTGATGATCGCTTCCATACGCTCGGTGTCGATCAACTCGTTCACCGGCACGCCGGCGACGCTGGTGAAACTCGGCACTGGGACCATCGTGTCCCCGTGGCCGCCCAATACGAACCCGGAGACGTCCTCCGGTGAGACATCCAGTTCCCACGAGATGAAGGCGCGGTAGCGAGCCGTGTCGAGCAGCCCGCCCTGACCGATCACGCGGCTGCGCGGGAAGCCGGAGACCGACTGCGCCAATTGCGCCATGGCATCCATCGGGTTGGTCAGGATGATGAGCGTGCAGTCCGGCGAACGATTGACCAGATCGGCGGTGACTTCTTCGACGATGGCCTTGTTCTTGAGCAGCAGGTCGTCACGCGACATCCCGGGCTGCCGGGGAAAGCCGGAGGTGATGACGCAAATATCGGAGCCGGCGGTCTCGTCGTAGCCGTCCGCGCCGATCATCGAGGGCGAGTGCCCGCCGAGAGTGAGGCCCTGATTGAGGTCCAGCGCCTTGCCGGCGGCAAAGCCTTCGACAATGTCCACCAGCACCACGTCGGCGTAGCCGCGTTCGGCCAGTCGCCGCGCCGTGGAACCGCCCGTCGCGCCCGCTCCGACAACCGTCACTTTGGATCGCATCGGCAGATCCCTTCCATTCTTCGCCGCCCGCCCGATATTGAGCGGTCTCCGGCGATCTACACGGCGGGAAGGATCTTCCTCGCCGAATTGTTGACTCTTTTCGGAGCAGGGCCGGCCGCGGCTAGCCCTGCATTCTTTCCTTCATCAATCGCGCCACGTCGGCCGGGAAGTCGGCCACCGACACCCCGGCGGCGCGAAAGGCGTCGATCTTGGCCTGCGCGGTGCCGGACCCGCGGGAGACGATCGCCCCGGCGTGGCCCATGCGCTTCTCGGGCGGCGCCGCCCGTCCGGCCACGAACGCGACGACCGGCTTGTTGACTTCGTTGGCAATGAACTCGGCGCATTCTTCTTCGTCGCTGCCGCCGATCTCGCCGATGACCACGATCCCTTCGGTGGCCGGGTCGTCCTGGAACATCCACACACAATCGATAAAGTTGGTGCCGATCACCGGATCGCCGCCGATGCCGATGCAGGTGGACTGGCCCAGCCCCACATCAGTCAGCGCCTGGACGACCTCGTAGGTCAGGGTGCCGCTGCGGCTCACCAGCCCGACCGGTCCGGGAATGTGAATCTGGCCGGGCAGGATTCCGACCTTCACGTTGTCCCCGGGCGTGATGAGCCCGGGACAGTTGGGACCGATGAGGCGGACGCCGGCGGCGGCGGCGCGGTGATAGACCGGAATTATGTCAAGCACCGGGATGCCTTCGGTGATGCAGACGATGAGGTCGATCCCGGCGGCGATCTGCTCGTCGACGGCGTCGGCGGCGGCGAAGGCTGGCACCAGCACCAGGCCGCAGTTGGGCTGCGTTTCGGCGACGGCCTCGGCCACGGTGTTGAAGACCGGTACGCCGTGCTCGACCTGGCCGCCGCGCCCCGGGACCACCCCACTCACCACCTTCGTGCCGTACTCGATCATTAGGTTCGTGTGGAAGGAGCCCTGGCGGCCGGTGATGCCCTGGACCAGTACGCGGGTGTCGCCGTTGAGCAGGATGCTCATGCCGTCACCCCCGCCACCGCTACCCTGACCGCGTCGACCATGTCGCGATGCGCCGCGATCCCGGCTTCTTCCAGGATTTGTAGGCCCTCGACCTCGTTGGTGCCGACCAGTCGCACGACCAGCGGGACGGTGCGGGAAAGTTCTTGGGTAGCGGCGACCACGCCCTTCGCAACGTCGTCGCAGCGGGTAATGCCGCCGAAGATGTTGACCAGCACCAGCTCGACCGCCGGGTCGTCCAGGATGATCTCCATTGCGGTCCGGACCTGATCGGCGTTGGCGCCGCCGCCGACATCGAGGAAATTGGCCGGCTCGCCGCCGTTCAACTGGATCACGTCGAGCAGCGACATCGCCAGCCCGGCGCCGTTGACCATGCAGCCGATATTGCCGTCAAGATTCACGTAGCTGATGCCATTCTCACGGGCCTCGCGCTCGGGGCCGGTCTCTTCTTCGGGGTTGCGCAGTTCCGCCAGATCCGGGTGCCGGAAGACCGCGCTGTCGTCGATGTTCACCTTGGCGTCGATGGCACGCAGTTCGCCGTCGGGGGTGATGATTAGAGGGTTGATCTCGGCCAGCGACGCGTCCAGGTCGACCACCGTCTGCACCAGCTTGCGGGCGATGCTGTCGAACTGGCGGACTTGGGGCCAATCGAGGCCGAGCTTGAAGCCGACCTCGCGGGCCTGGTGCGAGGCCAGCCCGGTGGCCGGATCGGCCGCTACCCGGATGATGGCCGCGGGATTCGTCTTCGCGATCTCTTCGATCTCTACGCCGCCCTCGGCGCTGGCCATCAGCAGGACCGACCGCGACTGGCGATCGACAATGGCCCCGAGGTAGATCTCGGTGGCGATGTCGGAGGCCATCGCCACGATCACCTTCTCCACGATGTAGCCGCGCACGTCGAGCCCGAGGATCTTCTCGGCGGCGGCTTCGGCTTCATCGGGGTCGGCGGCGAGCTTGACGCCGCCCGCCTTGCCGCGCCCGCCGGTGAGCACCTGGGCCTTGACGACTACCGGAACGTCGAGTTCGGCGGCGATCGCGCGGGCCTCCGCCGGGGTGCGGGCGACGCGCGCGTCGGGCACCGGAAGGCCCGCCGCCGAAAACAGCTCGCGAGCCTGGTATTCGTGGATCTTCATAGGGTCCTTACGGGTTTCACGGCCAGTTGATAACACCTTGATGTCACCAGTGGGTCAATTTAACGGAAAGGCGGTACGAATGCTCGCCCCCTGCGCGACCGATTGGGATTGCCTAGAAGGGGGCCGGCAAGAACGATATTCAGGGAGCGGGCGACTGCGTCGGTGGAGCTAGAATGCAGCCACGCACATCCCGCGGCCGGCGACGCCCGGCCGGGTCGAATCCCACTCGCCAAAAGGAAGCCCCGGATGCCCACCATCGACTCGACCCCGGAACTCGTCGCGCAGGTCTACGCGCGCTCCCGTCGCAACCTGGAAATCGTGCACGAGCGCCTGCAACGGCCTCTGAACCTGGCCGAGAAAGTGGTCTACGGCCATCTTGACGACGCGGCCGGGCAGGACTTTGGGCCGGGCGCCTACCTGCGATTGCGCCCTGACCGGGTGGCTCACCAGGACGCGACGGCGCAGATGGCGCTGCTGCAGTTCATGCTGGCCGGCCGCGCCACGGCGGCCGTGCCGACGACGGTCCACTGCGATCACCTGATCCGCGCCCACGCCGGCGCCGACTCCGACCTGGAAACCGCCCTCGACGAGAACGACGAGGTCTATGCGTTCCTCAAATCCGTCTCGGCCCGCCACGGCCTGGGCTTCTGGGGGCCGGGTGCGGGGATCATTCACCAGGTCATCCTGGAGAACTACGCTTTTCCCGGCGGGATGATGATAGGCACCGACAGCCACACCCCGAACGCCGGTGGGCTGGGGATGGTGGCGATGGGCATGGGCGGGGCCGACGCCGTGGACGTGATGGTCGATTTCCCACTCGAGGTCCCGAACCCGGGCACCATTGGCGTGCGCCTCAGCGGCACCATGAGCGGCTGGACCGCGCCGAAGGACGTGATTCTTGAAGTCGCCGGGCTGCTGACCACGAAGGGCGGCACCAACCGGATCGTCGAGTATTTCGGGCCGGGAGTGGAGCAAATCGCCTGCACGGGCCGGGCGACCATCACCAACATGGGCGCCGAACTGGGTGCGACGACTTCGATCTTCCCCTTCGACCACCGCATGGCCGACTACCTGCGGGCCACCGGTCGCGTGGAACAGGCGGAACTGGCCGGCGCGGCCGCCGACCTGCTGGCGGCCGACGCCGAAGTCGCCGCCGACCCGGACAGCTACTACGAGCAGGTGGTCGAAATCGATCTGTCCACGCTGGAGCCCCACGTGGTCGGGCCGCATTCGCCGGACCGGGCGCGGCCGATTTCGGAGTTCGCGGCCGAGGTGGCGCGCGAAGGCTTCCCCGAGGATGTGTCGGCGGCGCTGATCGGCAGTTGCACGAACTCGTCTTACCAGGATCTGTCGCGGGCGGCCGATGTGGCCCGCCAGGCCGCCGCCGCCGGAATCCGCGCGAAGAGCCGTTTCCTGGTGACGCCGGGCTCCGAGACCATCCGGGCCACCATCGAGCGCGATGGGCAACTCCAGGACCTGGAAGCCATCGGAGCCAACGTCCTGGCCAACGCCTGCGGCCCCTGCATCGGGCAGTGGCGGCGCGACGAGCTGGCCGATGACGGCGACGTGCCGAAAGACAACTCAATCATCACCTCCTTCAACCGCAACTTCCCGCAGCGCAACGACGGCAACGCCGGTACCCGGGCGTTCATTTCGAGCCCGGAGACCGCGGTAGCCTTTGCGCTGGGCGGCCGCCTGACCTTCAACCCGCTGACCGACACCCTAGAAGGCGCCGACGGCCAGCCGGTGAAGCTGGACCCGCCGGCGCCGGCGGCCGACATCCCGGCGGACGGCTTCATCGGCCGCGGGCATGGCTATGCGGCCCCGCCGGAGAGCGTCGCCGGCAGCGCCGTGACCATCGACCCGGCGAGCAAGCGGATCGAGGCGCTGGACGCCTTCGGCCCGCGCACGGTCGACCAGTTCCAAGGCATGGCGCTGCTGCTAAAGGCCCGCGGCCAGTGCACCACCGATCACATCTCGCCGGCCGGGCCGTGGCTGCGCTTCCGGGGCCACCTGACCAACATCAGCGAAAACATGTACACCGGGGCCAACAACGTCTTCAGCGAAGCCCCCGGGACCGGGTTCAATCGGATCAACGGTGAGACCGGCCAGGCCCTGCCGGAAATCGCACGGGCCTACAAGGCCGCCGGGATCGAGTGGATCGCCATCGGCGATGAGAACTACGGCGAAGGCAGCAGCCGCGAGCATGCGGCGATGTCGCCGCGTCACCTGGGCGGCGGGGTGGTCATCACCCGCAGCTTCGCCCGGATTGCCGAGTCGAACCTGAAGAAGCAGGGTCTGCTGGCGCTGACATTCGCAAAACCCAGCGACTACGAACTGTTCCACAAGGACGACCTGATAGATTTCACCGACCTGGCCGAACTGGCCCCGGGCCGCGCGCTGGCGGTCACCCTACGCCATGCCGACGGCTCGGAGGACACGGTCTCTCTGGAACACACCCTGAACAACGAACAGATCGAATGGTTCTGGGCCGGCTCGGCGCTGAACGTCATCCGCGCGGTCGGAGGGTAGCCACCGGCGCTATCTAGAAGGAAACCAACCGCCATGCGCGAAATCCTGCCCGGCATCCACCACTGGACAATCGAATGGCCCGGCATATTCCCGCTGGAGTCGTATTGGCTCAAAACGCCGGCCGGCGGCATCCTGTTCGATCCGATCGAAGGTCACGGCCCGGAGGCGGCTGAGATTGCCAACGACACGCTGGCGGTGGTGCTGACCAACGGCTGGCACGAACGCTCGGCGGCCCTCTTCGCCCAACGGACCGGCGCGCCGATCTATCTCCCGGCCGGCCACGAGGGATATTTCGAGGCTCTCGACGAATACGAAACCTACGCCGGCGCCAACACGCTACCGGGCGACCTGCTGGCCATCGCCACCGCCGGCGGCAAGTGGAGCGCCGGCGAACACGCCCTGCTGTCACCGCTGCATGGGGGGACGCTGCTGGTGGCGGATTGCCTAGGCACGACCGCCAAGTGGACGCCCTGGGACATGGCGCTCGGCGGCCATCCGCACTTCCACCCGCATCCGGCGGAGAGCCTGTCGCACCTCCTGGAGTATGAGTTCGAGAACCTGCTGCCCGGCCATGGCGACCCGATTGTCGGCGGCGCGCGGCAGGCCCTCCGAGAACTTATCGAATCGGGCACGAGCACCACCCCGCCGCCGGTGCTGAACTAGGCTGCGGCGCAGCCGCCCGATCGGACGCGGAATCGCCCGCAGGGCCTATTCGCCGTCCTCGAAGATCCAGCGGTCGATGGCGCGCTCGGACGCGACGAACTCGCTCTCGTCGAAGTAGATGGCCATCTCGGCGGCGGCGGTCTCGGGAGCGTCGGAGGCGTGGACCAGGTTGCGCAGCCCGGCCTGTCCGAAATCGCCGCGGATCGTGCCCGCTTCGGCCTCCGGCGGCCGGGTGGCTCCGACCATCTTGCGGACCGCAGCGATCGCCTCGGAACCTTCCAGGACCATGGCGATAACCGGGCCGGAGGTCAGGTGCTTCACGAGGTCTTCGTAGAAGAATTTGCCTTTGTGGACGCCGTAGTGCTCGGCGGCCTGGGCTTCGGTGGTTTGCAGCAACTTGAGGGCCAGGAAGCGATAGCCGCGCCGGTCGAACCGCGCCAGGATCTCGCCGACGAGCCCGCGTTGCAGCGCGTCTGGCTTCAACAATACAAAGGTCTTTTCCACGGTCTGCTCTACTCCTCTTCTGATTCCAAGAGATGCCATTTGTCGTCAAGGATTCGCGCCACGCCGGTCCGTAGCCCGCCGATATTGGCGTCCGGAGCCGCGAAGACCAGTACTTCCCAACTCCCCGCCCGGAAGCCGACGCACTGGATTCGGTCCGTTTGCCACCATATCTGGCTGAGGTGGCCGAGATTCAGGTCTTCAATTCCCTTTTCAAGGCTCCCCGTCAGCGCGGCCAGCAACGGCGCGATCATCGCGTCGCCATAGTCATCGGCCCAGCGGGACCGGGGTAACTCGCCCAGCCGCCACACCACCGCGCCGCGCACAGCGTCCACGCCGAGCAGGGTGTTGATGAGTTCGTCGAGGGACGCTTCGCGCTCGCTCATCAGGAGCTCCACCGGACCGCCCGGAAATACGCCTCCGAGGCGAGTTGCGGCCGCCGGTTGCGCATGTAGTGATCGCCGAGCAGCCGCCAGATTTCAATCGGAAAACCGTCGAGTTGGTCGAGTTCTTCGATGATGGCGGCCATCTCGCCGAGCTCTTCGCCGGCCAGCCGCTCGGCCAGGGTGTCGAGCACGGAATCCCAGCCGCCGAGCCGGGCCATGCCGATGAGCGCGGCGCGGCCGTCGTCGTCGGGCGGCTCGGGTTCGGGTTCCGGCCCCGGCTCGATGATCGCGGTTTCCGCCCCGGAAGATACGGTCTCAGCGGACGATTCGGGATCGGGCTCGGCGACCAGTTCCGGTTCGGCTTCAGGTTCGGCGGATGCCGTCTCGGTGGGCGATTCGTTCTCGGTTGCCGGTTCAGGCCCCTCGTCGGGACGATCCTTCTCGCCACCCGGCATCCCGGCTACGCCCTCCACCGATGATTCGACGCTTGCTTCGATCTCCACTTCGGCGGCGTCCACTTCGTCTCCAAAATCCGTAGCGGCCGGCCCGTCGGCGACCGGCGGCTCCGGTTCGGGCCTAACTTCCGACGGTGCAGCCTCGGTTCCTGGACCGCCATCGGCGGGATCGGTGGCTTCTAGACCTTCCGGGGCGGCAGCCGGCCAACCGGCGGAGAAAGAAGCTGCCGAACCGGCCGCGGCGGTCGGCTCCGCGACGGTCTCATCATCACCGGTGGATTCGGCGTCTTCTTCGACCGGCGCCGCGTCCGCTACGACCTCGTCGTCTTCCTTCGCTGCGTCCTCTTCGGGATCGGCGGGGGTCTCCGCGCCTTCTTCGGCGGCGCCGGCGTCGGGGTCGGGGACCGGGGTGAAGATGCCCTCTTGTTCACCTTCGTCGGTCGCGGTGGCCGCCGCGTCGACGTATGGCGGCGGTTCCGGGACCGACGGCGGCGGCGGCAGGCTCATCCGGCTGAGCGTTGCTTTGGCGTACATCTCGGCGGCAATCGTGAACTCGGGATCCAGTTCTCTGGCCTGTTCCAGCATCTCGACACCGTGGGCGGTGCGGCCCTGCTCGGCCAAGATGTGCGCCATCATCAGGGTGGCGCGCAGGCAGTCGGGGTTGTGATCCAGGACGGTTCGGCATTCGGGGCGGGCCTCTTCGTAGCGGCCCTGCTGCCAGAGCGCCTCGGCCAGTCCGACGCGCAGATCGGCCCGTGAGGAGTCGCGAGCCAGTGCGGCGCGGAGCTCGCGCTCGGCCAGGTCGGGCCAGCCGTGGGCCAGGTAACTGAGGCCCAGAGCGGCCGCATCGCGCGGCAGCATCATGACCGAATCGGCGAAGGCCCGGCGGACCCCGGCGTGACCGGGTTCGATGCTGGCCGCGCGTCCGATGAGCGCGTGACTCTGGTGGAGATCGCCCTGGGCTTCGGCCAGGCGCGCACTGACCAGCAGGGCGTCAACGTTCAGCAGGTCGGCGCTCAGCACTGTCGCCGCGTCGGCGGCGGCGTCTTCGTCGCCGAGTTCCAGCAGCATTTGCGCCCGCAGGGTCCGCGCCCGCAGGTGCCCGGGGAAGGTGCGCAGCAGGTGATCGACGAGGTGCAGGCCGCGGGCCGCTTCGCCGGCCGTCAGCGCCGCGTCGGCGTCCGTCAGGATTTCAGCGGGCAGCATCGGTGGCGACCCCCGACCCGTGCTCAAGGACCCGGTACGGCCCGCTGATGTCGTTCACCGGCCCGACCAGCGCCAGGTGGGCCCAGCCGGACGTGAAAATCCGCTCCGCCACCCGGCGGACGTCGGCGGGCGTGACGGCGTCGATGCGCGCCACGGCCTGCTCCGGCGTCATGCGCTCGATTTCGAGCAACTCCTCGCGGGCGAACCACGAGGCGACGTTGAAGCTGTCTTCCATGCCCAGGATCAGCCCGCCCTCCACATATTCGCGGGCGCGTCGTAGCTCGGCGTCGGGAAGGTCGTGATCGGCGAGCGACCGGCAGGTGGCCAAGATGGTCTCCAGCGCCGGTTCCAGGGCCGCGCCCGCGACGGCGCCGCCGACCGCGAACGAGCCGGTGTCGCGAAACTGGGTCAAACCGCCGCCAATGTCGTAGGCCAGCGCGCGTTCCTCCCGAATCTTGCCAAACAGCTGCGAACCCATGCCTTCGACGAGAACTGCGCTCAGCAGATCCAACGCAAAACGGTCGGGATCGTTATGGCCGAACGTCCTTCCGCCGACGACGAAGTTTACCTGCATCCCCTCTTGCCGATCGCGGGCCACGCGCTGCTTGCTCCCCGCCGAAGGCGTCGCGGGCCACTGCGCCGGGTGCCCTGCCGCCAGCCCGCCGAAGGCCGTCTCGACCGCGTCTCGCACGACCGGCGGATCGACCCGTCCGGCGACGCTGACCACCATGTTCGCCGCCCCGTAGTAGCGCTCCCTATAGGAGCGCAGCGCGTCCCCGGTGGCGGCCTCGATGACCGGCACGCCGTCGGATGGTCGCCGGCCGACCCCGTGATCGGGCCAGAGCATCTCGTCGAAGAGTTGCCCGACCCAGTCCTCGGGTGTGTCCCGGGCGGTGATCAGTTCATCCACGATGATTCGCTGCTCGACGGCCAGCGCCGCCGCCGTCATCGTCGAATGGGCGATCACGTCGCCGAGCAATTCGACAGCCGCCGGCAGGTGCTCGGCGGGCACGCGGACGAAGTAGGCGGTGGCCTCGCGGTCGGTGGCGGCGTTCATAACCCCGCCGAGGATCTCGATGGCGGCAGCGATCTCGCGATAGCCCGGGCGCCGGTCGGTTCCTTTGAAGAACATGTGCTCGACCAGGTGGCCGAGGCCGTGGTCATCGGGCCCTTCGTAGCCGAATCCGGCGGCCACCACCACCTCGATGGTCGCGGCCCGGGTGTGCGGAATCGGGTTTACGACCAGCCGCAGGCCGTTATTCAGGGTGTAGCTGTCGGACAAGAGGCTTCTGCGCTTCGCTGGCCACCGGGGCCGCGTCAGGATCCGGTCGGGTGGGTAGTTGGGAACAGCGAATGTTACCAGTCCGGCGCGCCGATCTCCCGCGGACGGCATACTGTGAGCCAATTGTTTCAGAGCATGGAAGGGCGGCGCGCAATTGGAACTCGCGGTGCAGCAGAACCTGGCTCCCGGCGAGAGCCTCGCCGAGAAGCTGCGCAATATTCAAGCCTGCGGCTACCAGGCGGTGGAGCTGAACTATCCGGGCGTAATCGACGATGTGGCCGGCGCCAAAGCGGCCCTGGCCGACTCCCCGCTGCATCCCCGGACCATGTGCTGCACGCCGGGGCACGACCTGGCGGTGCTCGATGACGACCCGGCGACCCGCCTGACGCTGTTCCTGCGGACGCTCGATCTGGCAGCGGATCTCGACGTCGAGACGCTGGTGTCGGTGCCGGTGCGCGGTCCACTACCCGAGGGCGTCACCGAGATGGAGGAATTGGACATCTACACGGCCGCGCTGCACCTGCTGGGGCAAGCGGCGGGGGAGCGCGGCCTCCAGATCGTGATCGAGCCGCTGATCCGTTACGAGACTCACCTGATCAACACGCTGCAGGACGCGGCGGCGACGGCGGCCCGGGCCAATCATCCCGCAATCAGGATCCTGGCCGACTTCTTCCACATGAACGTCGAAGAGGCCGACATCGCGGCGAGCATCCGCGAGCACGGCGATGCGATCGGGCATGTCCACCTGGCGGACTCCAACCGCCTGAACCCGGGACGCGGCCATCTGGATTTCGCGCCCGGACTGCGCGCGCTGGTGGATGCTGGCTATGACGGAGTGATGGCCCTGGAATGCCGCATCGCTGGCGATCCCATGGATGAGTTGCGCAACACCGCCAACTTCGTCCGCGACCTCTGGGATTAGGTCCGGCGCGAACGGTTGAGCGCGTCCCCGGACAACACAACCCGGCTCCGGTGCGTTCCCGGTATTGCCGGCAGGCTTGATTCCCGGGCAATCGCCTACACTGGGCGGGGCATTTCCCGGCGCGAGAAGAGGTACCGATGGAGCTGACCGCGGACCGGGCGGAGGAGATACTGGCGCGCTTCGCCGCACGCCGCGTGCTGGTGGTCGGGGACATGACTGTCGACGAGCACCGGATCGGCTCGGCCACCCGCATTTCGCGCGAGGCGCCGGTGCCGGTGATCGAGCAGAGCGGGCACATGTATCTGCCCGGCGCCGCCGCCAACCTGGCCTTTAACGTCCGCGCCCTGGGCGCCGATGTATCGGTGGCGGGGCTGGTGGGCGATGACGACATGGCGGCACGGCTGCGGGCGATGCTGGACAGCGCCGGCGTGCACACGGCCGGGTTGATCGCCGAGCCGGCCCGACCGACTTCGGTGAAGCTGCGGGTGTGGGCCGGCGGCGACCGCCAGCATCAACACCAGCAGGTGGCCCGGATCGACATGGTCAATCGCGACCCGGTAAGCGAAGTCTCGCAGCAGGAGTTGATCCTGTACCTCGAGGGCGCGGTGCCGGAATATGACGGCGTGCTGATCTCGGATTACGAAAGCGGGGTCGTCGATGCGCCGGTGCTGGAGTCGCTGCTGCCGCTGGCCGCCCGACACGGCAAGTTTGTCGGCGCGGACTCACACGGTCAGTTGCACCGCTTCCGCGGCGTCGACGCGCTGACCCCCAATCAGCCCGAGGCCGAGGCGGAGCTGGGGCGCTCGCTCCAGGAACCGGGTGAATTGCTGGATGGCGGCGCCGAGTTGCTGCGTGAACTGGACTGCCGACGGCTGCTGATCACACTGGGGGCGATGGGGATGGCGGTTTTCGACAACGAGGGTGAGGCACGGGCGATACCGGCGCGCCCGGTGGCCGGAGTGGCTGACACGACCGGGGCCGGGGACACCGTGGCCGGGGTGTTTACGCTGAGCCTGCTGGCCGGGGCGACCTCCGCCGAGGCCGCCGCGATCGCGAATCTCGCCGGGGCGATAGTGGTCACCAAGTTGGGCGCGGCAACGACGTCGCCGGACGAGATCCTGGCCCGCCTCATTGAAGAAGCTCCCGCCGAAGGATGACTGCCTCGTTCGCCGCGCCAATCCTGCGCCTCGCTGCGACCGCCGAGCTCGAGGATGCCCTCAAGGCCCTGCCCGGGGCTGTCGTCCTGACCAACGGCTGCTTCGATCTGCTGCACGAAGGACACGTGCGCTTCCTGGAAGGCTGCGCGGCGCTGGGCGAGCGGCTGGTGGTCGGCCTGAACGGCGACGACGCGGTGACGGAATTGAAGGGTCCTGGCCGCCCGGTGGTCCCGGTGGCGCAGCGTGCGGCGTTGCTGGCCGCGATTCGTTGGATCGACGCGGTCGTCGTGTTCGACGCCGTCAGTGCCGACCACCTCATCCGCACCATCCGCCCTGACGTTTACGCCAAGGGCGCCGACTACGATCCGGCCGCCGGCGGGATCGACCTGCCGGAGGCGGCGTCGGTGGCTTCGGTGGGCGCGCGGCTTGAGTACATCGGGCTCGTGGCGGGCGCCTCGACGACGGCGCTGCTGGATCGACTGCGGGAGTCGCCGGAGCCTGCCGATTAGCTCCAACGTCGGCCGCCGCGTGGCGACCGCGGCGGCCCTGGTGGCGGCCGGGAACATCCTCAGCCGCCTGCTCGGCTTCGTGCGCGAGCCGGTCATCGCGGCGCTCTTTGGCGCCACCGGCACGGCCGACGCGTTCGAGGTGGCCACCCGGCTGCCGACGATGATCTTCGATGTCGCCATCGGCGGCGCGGTTTCGGCGGTGCTGGTGCCGGTTTTCTCCACGGTGAACGACGACGAGCGTTCCGCCTCCGATCTCTTCCACAGCATCGCCATCGCCGTCACCGCCCTCGCCGCCGCGCTGGTGATCCCGATCGTGATTTTCGCCGATCCGCTGATTTCGCTGGTGGCATCCGGATTCTCGCCGGCGACTCACGATCTTGCGGTGACGATGACCCGGATCACCATGCCGGCGGTGCTGCTGCTGAGCATCTCGGCGGTCGCCTCGGGCCGCCTGTACGCCGCCGAACGCTTCGCCTTCCCGGCCTTCAGCGTCTCGGCCCTGAACGCCACCCTCATCGTCGGCGCCCTGTCCCTCACCCCGGTGATCGGGCCACCCGGGGTGGCGGTCGGCTACCTGGCCGGGGCCTTCGCGCACCTCGGCATCCAGATTCCGGGACTGATCCTGGCGCGGACGCGGTTGGTCCGGCCGGGATTCTTTCGCGATCCGCGCTTCCGGCGCGCGCTGGCGTTGTATGCACCGGTGCTGGCCGGGCTGATCTTCGCCCAGGTGATCGTCCTGATCGACACCCGGTTGGCCTCCGGAACCGGCGAGGGCAGCCTAGCAATGATGCGCTTTGCCACCCGGTTGCAGCAGTTCCCGCTGGGAGTCGTGGTCGCCGCCGTCACCCTGGCGATGCTGCCCCTGCTCTCACGCACCGCGCCGGAACGATTCGCCGACCTGCCCGCCGCCGGTGAGTTCAAGGTCCTCCTCGGCACCACCATCCGCTACCTGCTACTGCTGATCGTGCCGGTGACGGTGCTGATGATCGGCCTCACCGAACCGATCATCCGGGTCGTCTACCTGCGCGGTGAATTCGCCACCAGCGCGGTCGATCCCACGGCCCGCGCGCTGCTGATCTACTCGCTGCAACTGCCACTGGTGGCGCTCGACCAATTGTTCATCTTTGCGTACTACTCGGCCCGCAACACGCTGACCCCGGTGCTGGTCGGGGTGGCCGGCGGCCTGGTCTACCTGCTGGTCGCCTTCGCGACCGTCGATTCGGCCGGCTTTCACGGTCTGGTCTGGGCCAACACCGCTCAAAACGCCTTCCACGCCGCCGTCCTCGGCCTGCTGCTCTGGCGGGCGGTGGGTGGAGTGGGGGCGGGACGCCATGCCGTATTCGCCGGCAAGTTGGCGATGGCGATCGCGCTGATGATCGCGGGGCTGGCATTGCTGCGGATGGTCGCGGCGGGATTCGAGTCGGACCCCGGTGTGGCGACGCTGGTCATTGGTGGCGCCGGCGGACTGTTGATCTACGGGATCGCGGCGTGGACGCTGCGCATTGACGAGGCCCGCGACCTCAACAGTCGCCTGCGTACCGTTCTGGCCCGCTTCCGTCCCGCGAGCGGCTAGCCCCGACCAAGGGACCCGTTCTCAGTCTTGCGCTGCTCCGCGTCGCAACAGGGTGCCGAACTTGACCTCGAACATCCGCGCCGAGAAATAGAGCAGCAAGATCGCGAACAGCACCCGCAGAAGCTCTCCCGGGATGTATTCCGACGCCAGCCAGCCGGCCACAAACCCGAACGGGATTGACGCGGCCGCCAGCAGGGCCGCCGCCGTCCAGTCGACGTTCTGCAGGCGCGTGTGGGCGTACACGCCGGAGACGGCGGTTGGGATCATCACCACCAGCGCCAGCGCCTGGGCGTCGCGCTGGATCATGGAAAGCAGGAAGACCGAGGCCGGCACCATTAGGATCCCGCCGCCGACGCCCAGGAGTCCGCTGAGGAAGCCGGCCAGGACGCCGATGAGCGCGGCCACGACGAAGCGCGCCGTTCCGGAGAACGCGAATATCGATTCCGGGTCGGCCAGGACCAGCAACAGGAACGCCGCGACCAGCAGGAAACTGGCGAAGACCTTGCGCAGGCGGTTGCTCTCGAGACGGGTGGCCGTCCGCGCACCCAGGGGCGCCAGCAGCAGCGCCGGCACCACCATCGACAGCACGATCCCCCACTCGGGGAAGTAAGAGAAGCTATAGCCGGCGGCGCTGGCGATGGCGGTGAAGATAATGACGCCCAGCGAGGTGCCGTGGGCGTTCACCTGCACCATGCCCAGGTAGCGCACCATCAACGGCACCATGATGGTGCCGCCGCCCAGGCCGGCCAGTCCGCTGAACGTCCCGCCGACCGCCCCGATCAGGACGTGGCGGACGGCGCCGGCGCGGCTACCCCCCGCGGCGGCTATGCCAGCCCCCCTCCTCAAACGGCGGTCAGCCCTTCGGATTCGCCGCCGGCGCGTCGCGTGACCCCGGTGCTCCGGGCCGCCGCACGCACCGCCTTCGCCACGCTCTCGGCGACCGTCGGATTGAAGACGCTGGGCACGATGTGCTCTTCGTTCAAGAGATGATCGGGCACCTGGTCGGCAATCGCCTCGGCGGCCGCGATCTTCATTTCGCCGTTGATTTCGCTCGCCCTCACATCCAGCGCCCCGCGGAAAATCCCCGGGAAACACAGTACGTTGTTGATTTGGTTCGGATGGTCGCTCCGACCGGTCGCCACTACCCGGGCCTTGCTCTGTGCCAGCAGCTCAGTGCTGATCTCCGGTTCCGGATTAGCCACCGCGAAGACTAGCGGATCATCGGCCATTCGGTCGATGTCGGCCACCGTCACGGTGTCGAACGCGGATACCCCGACGAAGACATCGGCGCCGGCCATGGCGTCGGCGAGTGTGCTGGAGCGGCCTTCGCGGTTAGTGGTGGGGGCCAGTGCCTCCTTCACCGGGTTGAGACCTTCACGACCTTTGTGAATGATGCCGCGCCGGTCGCAGACGATGACATCCTCCACGCCGCGCTCCAGCAGAATCTGGGCCACCGCCACGCCGGCGGTTCCGGCGCCGACCGTGGCGACCTTCAGGTCGCTGATCTCTTTGCCCACCACCTTGGCGGCGTTGATGAGCCCGGCTAGGGTCACCACCGCGGTGCCGTGCTGGTCATTGTGAAAGACCGGGATGTCCAGCCGCTCGCACAGTTGCTCCTCAATCTCAAAACAGCGCGACGCGGCGATGTCCTCCAGATTGATCCCGCCGAACGTCGGTGCCAATCGGATCACCGTCCCCACGATCTCATCGACACCCTTCGTGTCCAGGCACAGCGGGAAGGCGAACACCCCGCCGAACTCCTTAAACAGGACGGCCTTGCCCTCCATCACCGGCATCGCCGCCTCCGGGCCGATGTCGCCCAGGGCCAGCACCGCCGTACCGTCCGAAATCACCGTCACCGTGTTCCGCTTGATCGTCAGGTTGAACGCTCGCGTCGGATCCTCGTTGATGTACATGCAGACCCGGGCGACGCCGGGGGTGCAGGCCATCGAGAGGTCGTCGCGGGTCTTGAGCGGCCGCCTCGCCGTCGATTTGCCAGGTTCTCATGTCGCCACCGACCCCTCTTCGGCCCCTGCGGGCCGATCTTGCGAGTAGTCAAACCCCGTCCGGCCAGCGACTTGATCGTAGTGTCGCCCGGTCACCCGGCCATGACGAATCCGGTTCCCAGCGTCACCAAGCCATCACCGGGCGAGCCGCCTGCCGCCGGGTATTTCCACACCTAATCGATTAGTATGCTGAGGTATTTTCCGGGGATTCGCGCCGTTACCCAACGGGCGGAGAGCACGTTTCTTCTTCGAGAGGATCGATCCATGGCAGAGATTCGCGGAATTGAGCTACCTGCCGTTGCCGACGATGTCGGCCAGCTAATCGGCGGCACGCCGCTGGTTCGCATCAACCGCACCGCGGGCGACAGCCACGCCGTGATCCTGGGCAAGTTGGAAGCGGCCAATCCCGGCGGCAGCGTGAAGGATCGCATCGGCCTGGCGATGATCGAGGACGCCGAAAAGCGCGGAGAAATCACGCCCGGCGAGACGGTGGTGATCGAGCCGACCAGCGGCAATACCGGGATCGCGCTGGCGATGGTCTGCGCCGGGCGCGGCTACCGCTGCATCCTGACCATGCCGGAGACGATGAGCATGGAGCGCCGCAAGTTGCTGATGTTGCTAGGCGCCGAACTGGTGCTGACCCCCGGGCCCGGGGGAATGAACGCCGCCGTCGCGAGGGCCGAGGAACTGCGCGATTCCACTCCCGGCGGCTGGATCCCACAGCAGTTCGAGAACCCGGCCAACCCGCAGGTCCACGTACTTACCACCGCCGAGGAGATCTGGGCCGACACCAACGGCGAGGTGGACATCATTGTCTCGGGTATCGGCACCGGCGGCACCGCCACCGGCTGCGCCACGGCCCTGAAGCTACGCAGACCCGGCCTCCAGGTGATCGGCATCGAGCCGATGCAGAGCTCCATCCTCAATGGCGGCGAGCCCGGCCCGCACCGCATCCAGGGCATCGGCGCCGGATTCGTGCCCGGAGTCTTGGAAGTGGACCGACTTGACGAGGTGATCACCGTCTCGCAGGATGATGCCGAGGCTACCGCTCGCCAATTGGTGGCCGAGGACGGCCTGCTGGTGGGTATCTCCGCCGGCGCCGCCGTCGCGGCTTCACTCGCAATCGGCGCCCGGCCCGAAAACAAAGGCAAACTGATCGTATGCATCATGCCGGACACCGGCGAGCGCTATCTCTCACATCCCGGATTCGAGTCGATAGTCCAGGCCGCCGAGAGCTTCACCCCGACGGTCTAGACTCACAATCTCCCCGGGGGGCGGCTCCCCGGGGATCGACCGGCGGCGCGCTTGCTGCCTGAGTCGTTTCGCGACGCCCTGTTGTGGGCAGCCCCCTTGGTCCTCGCGGTGGGCGTGGTCTACCTGTTCCTGCTTTCGCGACAACATATCGCCCCGCCCGACGTCTCCTCCGAGCACGCGGTGACCCGGCGCGCGGCCCGCAATTCGGCCATGTTGCTCGTCACGACCCTGGGCGACCGGGTACTGTTCTGGGGGTTCTGGATCGTAGCCCTGCGGCTGCTGGGGCCCGAGGGCAACGGACAGTACGCCTTCGCCACCAACCTGCTGGTCTATTTCGCGGCGGCCACCAACTTCGGCCTGTCCACGCTGGTGACCCGGGAGGTGGCGCGCCGCCCGGAGCGGGTGGATGAATTGTTCGGCAACGCGCTGGCGATCCGCCTAGTGCTGGTGGCGGTGGCGATCCCGTTGATGATCGCGATCGCGGCGGTGTTCTGGCTCGCCGGGTCGCTGTCCGGCGTGAGCCTCGGGGTGGCGGCGATACTGGCGGTTTCGCTGGTGCCGCACGCGATCAACCAGTCGTACGCTTCGCTTTACTCGGCCTACGAACAGATGGGCTTTCGCGGCGCGACCGTGATCGGCACGGCGCTGATCACCATCTCCGGCGGGCTGCTGGCCCTGCTGCTGGACGGCGGCGTCGTGGCCCTGGCGGTGGTGGCGATCGTCGCCGGCAGCATCACCTTCTACACCCTGGCCCGCCCGCTCAGATTCGGACGGCTGCTGACCATCCGGCGGGCGCGGCGCACCGAGTCCTTGGCGATGCTGGGTACGAGCCTGCCGCTGATGCTCAACGAGCTGCTGGCCAGCATCTTCTTCCAGATCGACATCCTGGTCATCCAACCGCTCCAGGGCACCGCGCTGGTCGGCAAGTACAACTCGGCCTACAAGTTCGTCGCCGCCCTCAGCGTCGTCGCCCCGGCCGTTATCCTGCCGCTGTTCCCGGCGCTGGCCCGGGCCGCCACCGGCCAGGGCTCGCTGGCCCCCTGGATCGGGCGGGCCTGGCGTCCGATGATCCTGCTGGCCGCGCCGGTGGTGACGATCTTCGTGGTCTTCGGCCACGACATCATCGGCACCTTCTGGGGCGACGCCTTCCTGCCCGAAGCTGGCGACGTGCTGGTGGTCCTGATGTGGGTCCTGCCCTTCGCCTATCTGAACGGACTGCTCCAGTACGTCCTGATCTCGAGCGACCGCCTGCGCTCGATCACCGTGGCCTTCACCCTAGCCAGCACCTTCAACATCGCCCTGAACCTGGTTCTGATCCCGCGCGTCGGGGTGATCGGCGCGGCCTACGCGACCGTCACCTCCGAACTGGTCTTGCTGGGCCTCTACGTGCTGGCGCTGCGCGGCGGCACACTGCTGTTGGCGCCCCTGCTCGCCGCCATCCGGCCGGTCGCCGGGGCCGCCTTGATGCTGGCCCCGGCGCTGCTGCTGCGCGACGCCGGGTGGGTTCTGGCGGCCGCCGCCGCCGGAGTCGCCTATCTCGTCTTCATCGTCGCCACCCGCGCCGTCACCGGCCAAGACCTAGCCTTCGCGCGCTCCGCGCTGGGACGCGCCGCCGACTAGCGGTCGTGCAGCGGTCCGCCGAACTCGGCGAAGATGTCGGCGTCGTCGCGCAAGCCCAGTGACGACTCCTCGATCAACACCGGGCCGATTCGGATCACGCCGGGGTCGTCCTGGAAGACGCCCCAGAGTTCGCCCTCCAGCACCATCGGCTGTCCGGTGGCGTCGAGCACGCTCAAGTAGGACTCGTAGCGGCCGGAAGGCGCCCCGGCCGGCACCCAGACGGCGATGCGGCCCACGGCCCGTTCGCCGACGGTCCATCGCGCCGGGCGACGACCATCGACCGCCAGCGGAGTGAAAACCCGCTCGTAGACCGTCCCGTCGGTGTGCTCCAGCCAGACCCGTAGACTGAAGTCGAAATCGGTAACGTCGTCGGCCTCGAAGTGAAAGGTGAAACGCACTCCATCGCCGGCCTCCTGGGCGGGCTGGTCGGCCCGAAACCCGTCGAAGACAATCGCCTGGATGCGCGGCCCGTCGGGCACCTTCAGCGCGCCGTCGTCACGGTCCACGGTGCCGCCCGATTGGGTGAGGTAAAGCTGCAGGATGCCGTTGCGATAGGCGGCGTCGCGCGCCCGCCAGAGATTCACGTTCAACCAGCGCTCCACATAGCCGTTGGGGTCC
Organism: Chloroflexota bacterium; assembly: GCA_030744875.1. Taxonomy (GTDB): domain Bacteria; phylum Chloroflexota; class UBA11872; order UBA11872; family VXNJ01; genus JASLPR01. The sequence continues at coordinate 12,041 of JASLPR010000004.1, read as the reverse complement.
GATTGGCGCAGCGCGCTCAGCACCACCCAGAGCCGCCGGTGATTGCGCGACGCCCGGCTCAGCTTGTCGTCAACCTCTTCCCACCTGACCCCCGGCGGCACCTCGTCGGGCAGGAACCACACGTCGACCTCTTCCTCGAACGCCGGGAAGTAGTGCCGCCAGTACCAGCCCTGCCAAGGCCCCGCCAGGATGACGGCGTCGCGGTATTTGAGCGGGTCCAGTTGCGTCGGCGCCGGCAGGGCCAGTTCGTCGATTGCGGCGGTGATCGCCCGGTAGTCACCGCGACGGTAGTCCTGGTAGTAAAACCGCGAGGCATACAGGGGCCCGGCAACGAAAAGCACCAAGACCGCCAGCACCAGCAGCGAGCGCGAAAGCGGTACTTGCGAAACCGCGTGAGCCGCGAAGATGGCCATCGGCGGGATCGCCATCATCAGGTAGCGGGGCTGGTATTCCTTGTCGAACAAGAACAGCAGCATTAGCCCGGCGGCGACCGCCGGAAGATAGGCCAGCAGCAGCCCCGCTGCCTGGCGCCGGGCCGCAAGCAGGTAACCACCGGCGGCGGCCGCTCCGAGGAGCGCCGCTATCCCGAGGCTGGTCCGCCCGCCGCGGATATTCTCCAGGCCGACGGTCAGGTCCAGCCAGGCGGTCCGCGCCGTATGGCGCAGCATCCCGACGGAGAACTCGCCGGTGGCCCAGGCGGGCAGACTGTTGGCGATTCCCTGCGACGATAGCAGCCACGGCAGCATCGCCAGCGCCAGGAATCCCTGCAATCCGAGCACATAGGCCGCCGCCCGCCGGTGACTCCGCCAGGTGAAAAGCAGGTACAGATCGATCGCCGCCATCGCCAGCAGGACCGAGTAGTCCAGGTACGTCCCGACCACCAGCGTGCCTCCCAGTCCGATCCAGGTGCGTGGCCGGCCGTCGTCCAGCGCCCGAACGAAGAGATACAACGCCAGCAGCCCGAACAGCGTGGCGATGGAGTACATCCGCGCTTCGCGGCTGTAGAAGATGAGCTGCGGCGAGGCGGCGACAATCAGCGCCGCGACCACCCCGGTGAAGTTGTTGAAGAGCCGCCGGCCCAGCACATAGGTCACCGGGATCATCAGTACTCCGGAGGGCACCGACATCAGCCGGACCAACGGTTCGGATTCGCCGAAGGTGCCGTTCCAGTAGTGCAGCAGCACGTAGTAGAGCGGCGGATGCTCGAAGGGGGCGCCGGCGATGGCGGCGATGATCTCGCCGGGGTCCTGGCGGGCATACCAGACGCTGGCGACTTCGTCAAAATCAAATTCGCCCATCTGGTCGATGCGCCAGACGCGCAGGAACGTTCCGAGCACAACCGCGAACGCCACCCACCAGGTCGCCGAACCCGGCAGCCCTGCGTCGCCGGGGCCGAATCGCCTAGTCCACATCGGTTACCGCGTGATAGAGGGCCAGCGTGGACCGGGCGTTGGCCTCCCACGAGAACCGCTCGCCCAGCTGACGCGCGCGTTCACCGTAGTCCTCGCGCATCTTCGGCGATCCGGCGAACTGGGTGATCGCGTAGGAAAGCGAAGCCGCGTCACCGGGCGGCACCAGGATCACGTTCTCGCCGCTCTCCACCCCCGCGAAGCTCTGCTCCGGCCGCGTGGTGACCACCGGCAGCCCGTGGGCGATGGCGCTCATGAAGGTGCTGCGCCGTAGCGAAAGGCCGTCGGCAAAGGGCAGCACACAGAGGTCGCAGCACTGCAACCAGCGCGACATACCGTCTGGATCCAGCCAGCCCGATTCCACCACCTGCCACTGCCCGATATTGTCGGTGCGCTCGCCGCGGTCGTGGCGGCGGCCATCAGCGGCCGGCTCACCGGAGCCGATCAGCGCCAGCGCCACATCGCCCTGGAGTTGCTGGGTCTGGCGCAGCGCGTCGCCCAGCACGCGCATGCCTTTATTGCGCTGCCGAAAACCGATGTGCCCGACGACGAACGCCTTGCGCGGGAGGCCGAGTTCGGCGCGCAGCGCTTCGCGATCGTCCCCGGCGCCGACCGGCAGGATCGTCGGCCCCACCGGAATGACACTGGCCATTGTCGAGTCAAGTTGGCTCACTTCGCCGATTGGCAGGTCCTGCTTCATCAATTCGCGGGCGTCCTCGGGACTAACGAAGATCACCCCGTCGCTGTCTTTGGCCGTGCGGCGCACCAGGAAGCGGCGCAACATCCCGGCCTTCGGGAAGACGTACGGGGTGCGCAGATCGTGCAGGGTGGTAACCGTCTTCGCCGCGACCCGCCCCGTGCGAATGAACCGCGGGATCAGGTTGGCCGCCGCGCTCAGCCCAAACGCCCCCGATTGGTATTGCAGGTGCACGACATTCGGCTTGATTTCCTGCAACCGCCGCATCAGCGCCGTCATCCGCGTGAAACCCCAGCGGCGCATCATCCGCGAGGTGCGCGGATGGTCCACTTCCAGCCCGGGGGGCGTGCCGGTTATTACCCACGTCGTGACGCCCATCTGTTCGAGGGTCTCGCGCAGCAGCGCGACGTGATCGCCGACGCCGCCGACCTGCGGCGGGTACTCGCCGGTGACAAACGCCACCCGGGGACGGCGCGCCTCAGTCATGCCGCGTCCCGCCGGCGGCAAACAGCCACAACGACCGGGCGATCGTGCGCGCCGCGCGGATGCGCCCGCCACGGTTCCCCGCCGGTACCAGCGCTTTTATCAATGCCGGTGCCAGCTCCAGGCCCAGGGCCGATGCGTAGAACGTCGCCGCGACCACCGCCATTCCCCGCGACCAAGTCCGGTCGGCATAGCGCACCTTGCTGCGCAAGAAGCGCGCCCGGTTGATGGCCGCGGCCTGGCCGGCGCTGGCGCCCCCTTGGTGGGTGACCACCGCCGCCGGCACGTACAGCACCGACCGTCCCGCTCGCCGTAGTCGCCGGCAGAGATCCAGTTCCTCACAATACATGAAATATCCCGAGTCGAAGCCGCCGATCGCCGCAAACGCCTCCCGCCGGACCGCCAGGCACGCGCCCTCGACCCAGTCCACCCGCGACGGCCGCCCCGGCTCTATCGCCGGGCGGTAGCCGGCGAGGAGCCAGCGGGTGCCCCACCAGCGCTCAAAAAGGGTGCCGTCCAGCAGCCAGCCGTGCGGCGAGGGGAAGCGCCGTACGCTGCGATGCAAATGGCCCGCCGGATCGACCACCGCCGGCCCGGCTAGGCCGGCTCGGGCGTCTTCCAGCGCGGCCACCAGCTCCCGCAGCGCGCCAGTGGCCAACTCCACGTCGGCGTTGAGGAACACCAGAATCTCCCCGCCCGCCGCCCCGGCGCCACGGTTGCAGGCCGCGCCGTAGCCCTCGTTCACGGGGCTGCGCAGTATTGTCACGCCGCCGAACTCCGCCTCCACCATCGCCACCGAGCCGTCGGTCGAGGCATTGTCGACAACAATTGTCTCCGCCTGGAGCCCCGACTCCGCCGCCGTCCGGGCCGCGCTCGCCAGGCAGGCCCGCAGCGGTGCCTGCACGTTGTAGCTGACGATCACCATTGAAACGTCCATCAGTGTCGCCGCCCGGAGCGAAGCCGGCGGTAGACCCGGAACTCGTGCTCGGCCATCAGGGCGCTGAGCACCAGCCCGCGCCAGCCGTCGCGGTAGCCGCGCAGGTCCGCCATACGCCGCCAGAATTCCCGGATTGCCTGCGTGACCGGGCTGTGGATGCCGGCGCGAACTCCCCGCCGGCGCAGGCCCTCGGCGGCGAGCGCAGCGTAGCGCCGCTGGCGGTTGCGAAACTCGGCCACCGAATCGGGACCGGCGTGGCGCATTTCGTTCTCCAGCATCCCAACCGGCCCGTCGGCCTCCACCACCTCGTGCACCGGGCGGTCGCCGGCGTAGCGGCAACTCCCGCGGCGCAGCAGGCGGGTCTGGCGATCGGGATACCACCCGGTGGCCCGCAACCAGCCGCCGAGGATGCGATTGCGCCGGGGAAAGGCGTAGGCGACGAACTCTTCCCGCCCGGCGCACTGCCGGATTTCGGCGGCGAGTTCAGCGGTGATCTGCTCGTCGGCATCGACGAACAGAATCCATTGCGCCTCCACCTCCGCCAGCGCGTGGTTGCGTTGCTCGGCGAAGTCGCTGAAGGCGCGGCCGATGACTTCGGCGCCGGCGGCGCGCGCCGCCTCCGCGGTGCCGTCCTGGCTCTCGCTGTCCAGAACCACCATGCGGTCGGCCCAGCGCAGAGTCTCCAGGCAGGCGGCGATGCGCGCGGCTTCGTTGTGGGTCAGGACTACCGCGGCGATCGCCGGGGCCGGGGCCGTCATCGAGTCACCTGCGGAGCAGTCATGCCCGCGCGACCCGTCCGGCCAGCCGCAGCGCCGCCGCCACCCCCAGCCCCAGCCCGCGATAGCGCGGAAGTCGATTCCAGATCGGGCTGACGGCCAGCCCGGCCGCCATCGCCAGTCTCGCCGCCGTCGCATACGCCGCGCCGTGGTGCGCGGCAAAGTACTTCGCACGACTTATGTACAGCTGCTCGATCATCCGCTCCCGATTCTGGCCGGTACTCGCGCCACCCACATGAACGGCGGCGGCGCCCGCCACGTGACCAGACCACCACCCGGCAACTTGCAGCCGCCGGCACAGATCGATCTCCTCGGCGTACATGAAGATTGATTCGTCGAAGCCGCCGACCGCGTCGAAGGCTTCCCGGCGCACCAGCATGCAGGCCCCCAGCGGGTGATCGATGGCGAAGTCCCGGGACGCCGCCCACGCCGCCGGATAGCGCCCGTTCAGCCGCGATCGCCGCAGCCATCGAGGCGCGGGCAGCAGGTCGATTACCGCCTGGGCAAGCCCGGGGAAGCGAAAGCTGCTCTCCTGGACGTCGCCCGACGAATCGCGCAGCAGCGGCGCCGCCAGGCCCCAGCGCGGCTGCCGGCGCAGACCGCCCAGCAACTCTTCGACGACGTCAGGCTCGAAGTAGACGTCGGCGTTGGTGATGAGCACGAACTCGCCCTCGACCAGCGCCGCGCCGCGGTTGGCCGCCGCGCCGAAGCCACGATTCTCGGTCATGACCTCGATCCGGACGTCCGGTCCGAGCCCGGCCGCCGGCGTGGTCGGCTCGCCGTCCGTCTCCACCACCACAAGATCGCCGACCGACTCCGAGGAGCGCAAAGACGCCGCGCAGCGCACCGCGAACTCGGGAGTGCGGTGGTTTACAACGACTACGCCGACCATGACCGCATTGTAGGGAATTGCCCCGGAAAGGCAGAGACCCGCCCGGAGGCGGGTCTTTGCGGGAAGCTCGCGGTGGCTACTTGATTTCGGCCTTGGCGCCTTCCGCTTCGAGCTTGGCCACGATTTCGTCGGCCTCGTCCTTGGAGACGCCTTCCTTCACTGGACCGGGCGCCTCGTCAACAACGGCCTTGGCCTCTTTGAGGCCCAGCCCGGTGATCTGGCGGACCACCTTGATGACCGGGATCTTGTTCGGGCCGACTTCGGCCAGGTTCACGTTGAACTCGGTCTGCTCTTCTTCAGCCTCGGCGCCGTTGGCCGCCGCCGGGGCCGTCGCCGCGACGGGCATCGCCGACACGCCGAACTTCTCTTTGAGGGCGCCCACCAATTCGGCCAACTCCAGGACGGTCATCCCTTCGATTGAGCCCATGATGTCTTCCACCGGGGATTTCTTCTTTGCCATCTTTGCTTTCTAGCTCCTTTAGCTCCAATCAGGCGCTAGCCTGCCGAAGACTCTTCCATCTGTAATATTCGACCCTGCAGGGTGTAGACCAACCCTGAGAGCAATGCGTCCAATGTGTATACGAGGCCGGTGATCGGGCTGGCGATGCCGCCGACCGCCTCGGCCAGCAACTCGTCCCGACTCGGCAGCGCCGACAGTCGGGCAATCACTTCGGTGTCGATGATCTCGCCATCCATGACGCCGCCGCGGATGACCATCGATTCCTCGTCCTGGAAAAGGTCCCAGAGGACCTTCGCCGCTGAGGCGATATCGCCCCAGCAGGCCGTCACCGCGCTCGGCCCGACGAACATATCGTCCGCCGTGCTCAGGTCCGCGGACCCGAGGACGCGCTGGAACAGGGTGTTCTTCGCCACTGTGATGGTCGCGTCGTGCTCGCGCAGCTTCCGGCGAAGCTCGGCAAACGCCGGTACCGAAAGGCCGCGATAGTCACTGACCATCCACAGTGGAGCCTCGACCACGAACTCGGTCAACTCCTGTACTCGTTGTTCTTTCTCGGCCCTGGTGGCCAACTACTCATCCTCCTTCTTACTTACGCAAAAACGGACCGCCTGCCTGCGCCGCGGTCCGGTATGTAGACGTTACGAATTGTCTTCAACCGCCTGGGAAGGCCCTCGCTTTGCGAGGATTAAGCTTGCGCGCCAACCGTCTCCGGCGTCGGGTATTCAGTTGTGCCGGCCGGAGCCGGAGCGGAGCCGGGCCTAGCGCATCTCGCGCGCGAGGCTGGTCGTCTCCTGGATGTTCAATGGTAGCCCGGGCCCCATCGTCGTGGTCAGGGTAGCCGAGCGGATGTAGGTGCCTTTGGCGCCTTCCGGCCGCCCGCGCACCACCGCGTCGATGGCGGTGGACAGATTATCGCGCAGGTGCTCTTTGGTAAAAGAGACGCGCCCGATGGTGAAGTGCACGTTGCCGGTGGCGTCCGCCCGGTATTCGACCTGGCCGGCCTTGAGCGCCCCGACCACTTTGCCGACGTCGGGCGAGACCGTCCCGGCGCGCGCGTTGGGCATCAGCCCCCGCGGCCCCAGCACCCGTCCCAGCGGGCTGACGGTGCGCATCATGTCGGGGGTGGCAACGGCGGCGTCGAATTCCAGCCAGCCGCCCTGGATCTTCTTGGCCAGGTCCTCGGCGCCAACTTCATCAGCGCCGGCGTCGCGGGCTTCTATCGCCTTGTCGCCGCTGGCGAACACCACCACCCGGGTGGTCCGGCCGGTGCCGTGCGGCAGCGCGACGGTACCCCGCAGTTGCTGGTCCTGGTGAGCGGTGTCGAGCCCCAGGTTCAGGTGCAGTTCGACGCTGGCGTCAAACTTGGTATTGGAGGTCTGGCGCGCCAACTCCAGGGCGTCTTCGGGATTGAAGGGCGCGCCGCCCTCGACCAGCTGGGCGGCCTCGGTATAGCGCTTTCCGTGTCTGGCCATTCTGCTTCGGCTCCTAGTCTTCCCAATCGGCGATGGTGATGCCCATGCTGCGGGCGGTCCCGGCTACGATCTTCTTGGCCGCTTCGATGTCGTTGGCGTTCAGGTCGGGCATTTTGATCTTGGCGATCTCCGCTAGCTGCCCTTCGACGATCTCGCCGACCTTTTCTTCTCTTGGCGATCCGCTCCCGGCCTCAACGCCGGCCGCTTTGCGCAGCAGGTCGCTCGTGGGCGGCGTCTTGGTGATGAAACTGTAGGAGCGGTCGGCGTAGACCGTCACTTCGCACGGAATGATCGAGCCCGCCTGCGATTGCGTCCGCTCGTTGTATTCCTTGACGAACTGCACGCTGTTGACGCCGTGCTGGCCCAGACTGGGCCCGACCGGCGGGGCCACCGTGGCCGCGCCGGCGTCCAACTGCATTTTTACGACTGCGAGAACCTTTTTTGCCAATTCGCGGGGTCCTGTTTACTGCGGTTCGGGTTGGCTGCGGGGCAGCGCTATCCGCGAACTCTTTCTACCTGTAGGAAATCAAGCTCGACCGGGGTGTCGCGCCCGAAGAACGAGACCATAACACGGACGCGCCCACGCTCCTTGTTGACTTCGTCAATCGAACCGAGGAATTCGGAGAACGGCCCGTCGATTATCTTCACTGTTTCGCCGACCGTCAGGCTGACTTGGGCGCGGGGAATCTCGCCCTTCATCTGCTTGAAGATGGAGTCGACCTCGGACTGCGGCAGCGGTGTCGGCCGGTTGCCGGCGCCGACGAAGTTGACCACCCCGGGGGTGTTGCGCACCACGTACCAGGCGTCGTCGTTCATCGCCATCCGCACTAGCACGTAACCCTGGAACATCTTCTTCTCGACCCGGCGGCGCTCGCCGTGGCGGACTTCTTCGACGATTTCGGTCGGGACCACGACTTCGTAGATCTGATCCTCGGCCTCCATGGAGGCGATGCGGTGGAGGAGATTCTCCTTCACCTTGTTCTCGTAGCCCGAGTAGGTGTTCACCACGAACCAGTGGCCGATGTCTACTGCCATAACGTCCCTACCCGAAGACCAGGTCGGCGAGCCTGGACATCCCGTAGTCGAACAATCCCAGGAACATCGCCAGCGCGACGCAGACGCCCACCACGATCACCGTCAGCCGGACCGTCTCCTGCCGGGTGGGCCAGTTCGAGCGTCGGAGCTCCGCGACCGTGTCGCGCATGAAACGCACCGGCCCAAACGACCGACCGCCGCGCGCCCGCGCGGCCCGTGCACTTCGCTTGGCCATATGGTTTCCCCGAGCCTCTCAATTCACCTGCCATCAACACCGCTATCGCTTTTCGCGATGACCCGTGTGCCGCCGGCAGGTAGAGCAGTATTTCTTGATCTCCAACCGGCCGGTGACATTGCGCCGGTTCTTGGAGGTGGCATAGTTCGCCGAATCACAGATATCACAGGTCAACTGCACCACCGCCCGGTCGTCTCGTTTGGGCACGACTCAAAATCCTTCAGACTGCAAAACAAAGCGGCCCTCAGGCCGCCGTCGCCATTATGCCACATTTCCCCTGAGCCGCGAGCCAATTCCGCCCGCGTCTTTACGGGATCGCGAAATACCGATCCACCGCTTCGCGGCCGCTGATTCGAGAGAAGAAATCCGGGTCCACCGTCAGAGTTAGTCCCGGTGCTCCAACCGGCGCCGCGAACACGATCCAACCACGGTGTTGGCCCCCGGGGAACAGTTCTACGTCGATCCCCGGCGACGGGACCGTGATGAATGGCATGTCGAGTTCCGCGCCGGAGGCGTCGAACAGCCTGAAACTGAACTCGGTCATGGCCCGGGGGGCGTCGGTGAGCCCGATATTGCGCATGTCGAAGAGCAGCAGCAGGTATTCCGTCCCGTCATCGGGTGGATCGTTGAAATCGTTCGCCGCCAGCACGGCGTCCAGGGCCTCCGGCCCGCGCACGACCTCGACCAGCTCGATTTGCCAGGACGTACCCACCGTCACGTCCCCGATCCCGGCCGGCAAGCCCGGCTCGACTCCCACTTCGTTTCTCGCGGCCAGCGCCCCGGTGGGCACCGGCACACTCGCGCCCGGTTCCAGGGCCATGAAGCGATCGTATTCCGGGTCGGGACCAAAGGGACCGCCGAACCGCAGCGACAGGTTCGTGTCCGTCGTCAGCACCAGGTACGTCGCCCACCCTTCGACTACGGCGCCGGGGTACAGGGTGTACAGAAGCTCCGGCTCAAAGGAGTCGGCGAACGGCACATCGTAGAGGATGTTCTCGCTGCCGGTCGGGCTCATCTGAAACTTGCTGATGATCGTATCCGGCTGGTCCGGCCCCAGGTGCCGCACCCGCATGCGCACCGCCAGGTATTCGTAACCCTCGTCCGGCGGGTCAATAAACGGTGAGGCCGTCTGGAGATCGGCCAGCAGGTCCCCTCCCCGCCGCGCTTCCAGAACCGTAAGCTCCCACAGAGGACTCACCACCGGCACGCCGATCGGGGCCGGGGCGGCCCGAGTCAGGCCGACATCGGTCGGCTCCGGGAACGTAGCCCGGTCGGTCACCACGCTCGCGCCCGGTTCGAGCGCCAGGTAGCCGGTGGAGTAGACTCCATCGATCACGAACGGCCCGAAGACCAGGATCAGGTCGGTTTCGTCCGGCGCCACCTCGAACGCGAGCCAGCCGTCGGCGGTCTCGCCCGCGCCCAGCGCTATGTCGAGCCCGGGCTCGGTCTGGAACACCAGTGCCTGCTCAAATGAGATGCCACTAGAGCCGGTTAGCCGGTAGGCCTGGATCCGCGAACCGATGTCCGGGCCGGACCCGTCGTTCGCGACCGTCAGGTGGACCTGGACATATTCCATGCCCGCCGCCGGCGGGCCGTTGAAGCTGTTGGCCTCCAGTAGATTCTCCAGCGCCGCGTCGCCGCGCAGAAACTCCACCACTTCGACCGAGTAGCCGTTCAACTCAATGGTTGAGCCGATCGCCAGGGGCTCGGCGCGATTGCCGCGATCCCCGGCCGCCAGCGGCGTCGGGCTCGGCGCCGGTTCGTCTTCAGTCGCTGCCATCCCGAGCAGCAGTGTGAACAGGGCGAGCGCCAGTTCTTCCTCGGTAACTTCGGTGACGTCTGCCGGGGCAACGAACTCGAACTCGCCGCCCCAGATCAGGTCGACCTGGGTGCCGGCGGCTTCACCCTCGGCCGGGACGCTGCGCATGGCCACCGGCAGGTACGTCTGCGTGTCCACCAGCAGCAGGGAGGAAGGATCGTCGGTGTTCTCCAGCACGAAGCAGCTCCGTCCCTCGCCACAGGCTTCCACAGCGACGGCGGTCAGGGGCGCCTCAGCCAGTGCCGTCCCGGGGGTCAGGTCGCCGGCCAGACCCGCACCGGTCACCGCGTCGTCATTCGGTGCGGCCAGCCAGTCGATTGTCTCGGCGGCTGTCTTGCCGCGCACAAAAGTCCGCTCGCCAACGATCAGCAGCTCCATCCAGGCCGCGTCGTCAGACCCGCCCACCGTCACCCGCATCCAGGCGTCTCCGGTGCTCTCGCGGTGAGCGATTTCCGCCCGTTGCACCGGCCCGCCGGCCTGTTGCTCGGCGGTGGTGGCCTGGATGAGGTCCGGCGGATCGGCGGCCAGCGCCGCCGCGAAGCGGTCGTGATCGTAGTCAGCCGGCCCCGGCCCGGGGGTCGGCGTGGCCGTCGGGAAGGTGGTGGGCGTGGCCGTGGCGGTAGGCTGCGACGTGGGCGTATCGGGCGGCGGCGGTGTGGCGGTTGGTGGTGAAGTCACCGGTTGGGCGTCCGCCGCCGGCGGCGGCGCAGTCGCATTGGTCTCCGAGCTGGCCTCGCTGTCGCACGCGACCGCGACACTCGCCATGGCCACGGTCAACGCCAGGGTCAGTACAAACCGCTTCATCGCAGGAATCCTTTCCTCGTTTCGGCCTCTCCGGCGTCTCGATCTGCCGGGCACACCGCCGACCTGGGCCTCCATTCTAGCCACCCTCCCCGGCATCACCCGGTGCTCCGCGATTTCGCCGCCGCCCCACCCGCCCGCTACCATCGCAACCCAACCTGCCCTGGAGGCCAACCGTGTCACCGCGTATCGGCATCATCGGCTGCGGACGAATCTTGAACGCCCACTTGCGCGGCCTTAAGCTGCTGCAGGATCGAGGACTGGCCGACTTCACGATTACCGCACTCTGCTCGCGAAACATCCAGGACGCGCGGATGTTTCGCTCACCCGAGGACGGCGTCGCGCCTCGCGAACCGGTGACCGACGCTCCCGCCGACGGCCTGTCGGCGCGTCATCAATATGTTTCCGAACTCCAGGCGGAGTCGCCGGCCATCTACGACGACTACCGGCAGGTGGTCGCCGACGAGAACGTCGACGCCGCGATCGTACTCACCGCGCTGGATTCCCATCACGAGATCTGCGTGGCGCTGGCGGAGGCCGGTAAGCACGTGTTCGTGGAGAAACCGCTGGCAATCACGGTGGCCGCCGGCCGCCGGATGGTCCTGGCCGCTGACCGCGCCGGCGTGGTGCTGGCGACGGCCGAGGTGGCGCGATTCAAGGCCGACTGCCGCGCCCGCCACTGGGCCATCGAAGCCGGTCGGATCGGCGACGTCCAAATGGTGCTTTCGGGAATGATGGGCCATCCCGACTGGTCGCCGGACCACATCGTCGGCGACACTCCGTGGCGGCACCACAAGCTTCGCGGCGGGGGCGGGCCGACCATCGACCTGGGGGTGCACCGGCTGAACCAGATTGAATACGAATGCGGCCCGATCGAAGCAATCTCAGCGGTCGCGGCCACCACCGAACAGGTCCGTCGCTACCGGCCCGACGCGCCTTTTGCAGGCACCATCGAGTCCGACGCCGAGGACACCGCCTTCGCCACCCTCCGCTTCGTCTCCGGCGCCGTCGGCACGCTGCTGTTC
>JASLPR010000003.1 GCA_030744875.1 Chloroflexota bacterium | reverse complement strand
CAGAAAGCTGCTCCGAACGTCCGTACCTCCATCGGCCAGGAGTCGGCTCGTTGCGATGGCGGCGAAGCCCGTGAAAAGAGGCCGGGCGCTGGTTCCGGGCCTCAAATCCCGCCGGGGTAGCCAATGTTTTCAGAAGTTTTGCGCGCATCCGGACCGGCCTCAAGAACTATGAAGATCACGCTCCAGCCCCTCGCCCCTTGGGGCCCCTCTTTTCGGGGGGCGTGTAGCAGCGGATGTAGCAACGCCCACGCAATGTAGCAACGCTCTGCAAACTTCGGTGGAATCTGTGCCGCCTCTGCACGGGTTTGGGGGACAACCGCGAATGCCCACGGACACCTCGGTGCAGAGTCTGGCTCTCGGCACCACCAACCTCATCATGGCTTGCTACAAACATGTGGAGAGCGGGCTGACGGCTCCCGACATCCGGTCGCCGGGCCGGAACCGGCTTGAGCACGGCGGCGCCGGCACGACTTCCCGCCCTTCGACGGGTACACTCCGGCATACGCGCTGGTCCGGCGCCACCCAGCAGGAAACCGGGGAAGGTTGAAGAACAATGGCCAAATTCCGCGTCGTCATCACCGAGTGCGATTTCGAGATGCCGCCGGTGATCGAAGCGGCCGAGCTCGCCCCGGTCGGCGCCGAAGTCATCGTGGAGCAGTGCAAGAGCGAAGACGAGCTCATCGCCGCCTGCGCCAACGCCGACGCCTTGCTTTTCCAGTACGCCCCACTCACCGCCCGCGTTCTCGACAGCCTTGAGCGCTGCAAAGTCATCGTCCGCTACGGTACCGGCATGGACACCATCGACATCCCGGCGGCGGTCGAACGCGGAATCATCTGCTGCAACGTTACCGGGTTCTACATCGGCGAAGTCGCCGACCACACCATGGCCCTGCTGCTCGTCGGCAACCGCGCCATCGTCAAGCTCAACGACTCCGTCCGCCGCGGCGAGTGGGACGCCGTCGGCGTCTCAGGGTCCACCCGGCGCAACGACGGCCTCACCCTCGGGTTCATCGGGCTCGGGGCCATCGCCACGGCGGTCGCCGCCCGCGCGCGCGCCTTCGGGCTAAACCTCATCGCCTACTCGCCCCGTGCTCCCGAATCCGCCTTCGCCGCTGCCGGCATCACCCGCGTCGGGCTCGACGATCTCCTCGAACAATCCGACTACGTCTCCGTGCACACCCCGCTGCGGGCCGCGACCCGGCACCTGATTGGCGCCCGCGAGCTTGCCTTGATGAAGCCCACCGCCTACCTCATCAACACTGCCCGCGGCGGCCTGATCGATAGCGATGCCCTCTGTGCGGCCCTCGAATCCGGCGACATTGCCGGCGCGGCGCTCGACGTCTTCGATCCGGAGCCCATGCCCGCCGACTCTCCGTTGCGGCAGGCCCCCAACCTGATCGTCACGCCCCACTCCGGCTTCTATTCACAAACCTCCATCGAGGCCCTGCGCCGCGAGACCGCCGCCGAGGCCGCCCGCGTCCTCAATGGCGGGGAGCCAACCTCCCAGGTCACCGTCCAGATCTGATTCTTGTAGACCTCCACCACCCAAATTCCGTAGGCTCGGGGAACTCCAGTCAGCTCCCCAGCCGCGCTGCACGCCCACAATCCCGAACGGAGCCCGCCGCTGACCCCCGCTGAACCGCTGCCGACCGGCGTCATCGAGCAGATCGAAGACTTCCCGGCTTCGCCGGAGGCCGTCTGGGACGCCCTGGTCGTCGCCGAATTGCACGCCGCATTCACCGGCCACCCGGCCACTTCCAACGCCCGCGTCGGCGGCGCAATGACCTCCGGCGGCGACCACATCAAGGGCGCATACCGCCATCTAGAGCGCCCGGGACGCATCCTGCAGACCTGGCAAACCTCCGACTGGCCCGACGGCTACGACGACTCGCTGCTCGAGTTCCGCATCGAGCCCGCTCCCGGCGGCGCCCGCCTGACGATGATCCACACCCGCGTGCCGCAGCCCAAGCTCACCGACTTCGATGAGGGCTGGAAGGAACACTACTGGGAGCCGCTCCGGCGCTACTTCGCGAAGCCCTGAGCCTCCCGGCCTAGAGCGGCCACACGATCGGTACCACCACCAGCGACACGCCCATAATCAGCAGCGTCAGTGGCCCGCCCACGCGCACGAAATCGAAGAACCGGTAGCCGGCGGTGTTGTAGACCAGCACATTCGCCTGGTGACCGATCGGGGTCAGGAACGCCGTCGAACCGGAGATCGCCACGATCATCATCACCGCGTGGGGCGACATCCCGGTCGTGGCCGCGATTTGCAGGGCGAGCGGCGCCACCAGCACCACCGCCGCGGCGTTCGACATGATCTGGGTCATCAGCGCCGTCAGCAGGAACAGCCCGGCCAGCAAAGTCAACTGCCCGCCCGGCTCCAGGAAGCGCACCACCTCCCGGGCCACGACCCCGGCCAGTCCTGAGGTTTCCATCGCCAGGCCCAGCGGCATCAACGTGCCGATCAGCACCAGGATCCGCCACTCCACCGCCGCGTACATGCGCTCGTAGGGCACCACCCGAAACGCCAGCATCAGCACCACCCCCAGCGTCCCGGCCACCGAGATATGTGCCGTGCCGGTCGCCGCTATTCCGATCACGACCGCCAGGATCACCACCGCCACCACCATCCGCGGCTGCGCGCGCACCGCCCGCGAGCGCTGCTCCAGGACGATGAACTCATCCGACTCGGTCAGCTCCGGCGCCCGCTCCACCGGAATACGCACCAGCAACACATCCCCGGTCCGAATCCGCACCCGGCTCAGCATCCGGCGCACCGGGCGCCCCTGCCGCCAGATGCCCAGCATCAGTCCGCCGAAGCGCAGCCGGAATTGCAGCTCCGCCACCGACTTCCCGCCGTCCCCAAAGGCCGGGCCCGCCACCAGTTCTACCAGCGCCGCATCCGCGCTCCCCACCAGCGTGTCGCGCACCCCGGCCTCGGCCGCGAACTCCATCCCCTCGGCAGCCACCATCCGCACGATCTCGTCGCGCTCCCCATCCACCAGCAACACGTCGCCGATGTAGATCTCGTCGCTCGCCGACGGGAACCGATTCCGGCGTCCGCTTCGCGTAATCTCCAGCACCGACACATCAAACCGGGCCCGCCAGCCCAGTTGGAGCAGCGTCTTGCCAACCGCCGTGGACTCTGTCGACACCAGCACCTCGCCCAGGAACTGCCGCGTCTGTTCCAGTTCGCTCAGCACGTCCGGCATTTTCCGCTCCGGCATCAGCCGCCGGCCGATCGTAATCATGTACAGGACCCCGGCCACGAACACCGCCGCTCCGGTGGGCGCGAAATCGAACATCGAGAACGGCCGCTCCCCGGCGGCCGCCAGGGCCTCACTGGCCAGCAGGTTCGGCGGCGTACCCACCAGCGTCACCAGTCCGCCCATCAGCGATCCAAACGACAGCGGCATCAGTAGCCGCGAGGGCGTGGCCTGATTCTTGCGGGCAATCGTGATCGCCGCCGGGATCAGGATCACGGTTGCCGCGATGTTGTTCATGAACGCCGACATGACCCCCACCACTACAATCAGCGAGATCGTCACCACTGTCAGGCTGCTGCCGCCGAATCGCGTGATCAGTTGGGCCAGCGCCTCCGGCACCCCGGCCTCGACGGTCCCGGCGCTCAGCACGAACATCGCCGCCACGGTGATCACCGCCGGGTTGCTAAAGCCGCCAAACGCCTCGCCCGGGTCCACCGATCCCGACAGCACCAGCGCCAGCAACACGATCAGCCCCACCACGTCCGGCCGGATGCGCTCGCTGGCAAATAACACCAGCGCGCCAACCACGATCGCCAGCAGCACCCACTGGTCCGGCGTCATCGCTCCGACTCGCCCGCTGGACGCACCCTACGACTTCCCCGCCGTATGCCATGTCTCGTCCCCCCACAGCCGGTACACCCCACCCTGCGCCAGCACCTCCTCGGCATAGTCTTCGGCGTTGTCGCGCGGCCGGTAGCCCAGTTCGATCGCGGCATTTGTCAGGTCCCAGTAGCCACGCGAGTTGTTGGATATGCCGTAGTAGATCCCGTAGCCCACGCCCGGCGCGGTCACCGCCTTTTGCACCAGTTGCACCAGGTCGTCATCGCTCAGCCAGGTCGACAGGATCCGCGGACCCGCGTTGAAATCCGGCGGCCGGTGGCGGTAGTTGTAGCTGCCGATCCGCAGGCAAATCACCTCCAGCCCGTAGCGATCGGCGTAGTAGCTCCCCAGCGCCTCCCCCCACACCTTGGTCGTGCCGTACAACCCGTCCGGTCGCACCACCGTTTCGGTATCGGCTCGCTCCCCAGCCACCTCCGTCCAGCCAGTCGCGTGATTCGAACTGGCGAAGACCACCCGGCGCACCCCGGCCAGCCGCGCCGCCTCGTAGGTCGTATGCACGTCCACGATGTTCGGCTGCAAATACTCGTCCAGTGACTCGCCGGTGTGGGACGCCTTCGCGTGCATATGCACCACCGCGTCCTGTCCGGCAAAGGCCGCCCGCACCGCCGCCGCGTCGGTGTAGTCCAACTGGATGAAGCGCGGATCGTCCCGGGGCGAGCGTGAAGTCCCGGTCATCGCGAACTCCGCGTCCAGTTCCTCCATCAGCGCGCGCCCGATCCGGCCGGTCGCGCCGGTTACGAGCACCTTCAGTTTTTCCGGCACATGGCCCCCTTGCCAGAATCACGGCGCCGGCCCATTCCGCCCGGGCGTCTCCGCGACTTCGATCTATTTGCGCAGGAACCCGCCCAATTGGTCCCGGTCCTCGAGTTCGGTCCAAGCATCGCGGAAGATCTTGTTCCACTCGTCGGTGCCCGGGTGCCGCAGCATCTCCCAATACACGTTCGGGAAGGTAATCACCGCGTCGGCGCCGGCCGCGTAAGCGACATGCGCGTGGGCGGCATCGCGGATGATCCCGGCCATGATTCCCGGAGTGTCGGGCCGACCCCGGTAGGCTTCTGAGATCTGGTTCACCAGCGCGAAGCCGTCGCCACCCCAGGCCATCGTCGGTCCCACGAACGGCGCCACCCAGGTCGCACCCGCCGCGGCCATCAGCACCGCCTGGTTCAGCGAAAAGATAGTCGTCGCCATGGTCGGCACGCCGCGATCCCGAAACGCCGCCAGCGCGCGGATGCCCACCGGCTTGGTCACGATCTTCACCATCACCCGGTCCGACATCGCCACCGCCACGTCGGCCGCGTACATGAAGTCGTCATCGGTGTCGCCGTCCACCTCCACCACCAGCGCCGCCGGTTCCAGTTCCAGGTATCGCTCCAGCAGCGTCCGCAGGTCCTCATACTTCTGCGCCATATCGCGCAGGATGATGTTGTTGGTGATGATCCCGGAGATGCCCAGCGCCATCACGTCGCGAAGTTCCTCGGGGTCGCCCTGCAGCCAGATCTGCGGACCTGGCATTCGCTGTGCGCCTTCCATCCGACACCTCCACGCCGGCGCCGGCGCAGAAACGATCCCCGCGCCAATTCCCGACCCGGACATCGTAGGACCGTTGCGGCAAAAGCTCAATTTCCGTCCCGGGCTGCCACCGTTCACCCCACCCCGTGACTTACCCCACCCACCGCGCGATAATGTCGGGGTGCCGGCCCCGATTCGTACGAGCGCCGGCCTCCCTGCCGCCCCACCGGCGGCGTAGCGTCCTCGATCCCGGAGCGGTCATCAATGAACGAAGCGGCCGCCCTGGTCAGCGAGCTGCCGGCGCGCTACGCCGCCGACCTCGACCGCGTCCTGCGCAGCGTCATCGGCGAACACGACGACCCCATCCATCGCATGGCGCGCTATCACCTCGGCTGGGTGGACGAGCACGGCGATCCCGGCCAATTCAATCGCGGCAAAGGGCTTCGCTCAACGTTATGTCTACTTGCTTGCGAGGCCCTTAGCGGCGACCACCGCCCGGCCCTCCCGGCCGCCGTCGCGCTCGACCTGATCCACAATTTCACCCTGTCCCACGACGACGTCATGGACCGCGACGTCTTGCGTCGCGGCCGCGCCTCGGTATGGAAGCTCTGGGGCGTCGCCCAGGCCATCAACGTCGGCGACCTCCTCTGCGCACGCGCCTTCACCGCCCTCGGCGATCTCGCCTCTCCGGAGACAATCGTCGCGGCCCACCGGATGCTCGCCGACACCTGCGTAGCCGTCGTCCAGGGCCAGTCCGCCGACATCGCCTTCGAGGGCCGCGAGGACGTCAGCGTCGACGAATACCTGGACATGATTTCTCGCAAGACCGCCGCCCTGATCGGAGCGTCGCTGCGGCTCGGCGCATTGGCGGCCGGCGCCCCCCCCACCACCGGAGACGGTCTCGCCGATCTCGGCCTCGCAATGGGGATCGCATTCCAGATCCGCGACGACATGCTCGGCGCCTGGGGCGACCCGGCGGTCACCGGCAAGCCGGTCGGCCAGGACCTCCGCCGCAAGAAGAAGACCCTGCCGGTGCTGGCGCTGCGGCAGGCCGCTGACGCGCCCGGGCGCGCCCGCCTGGCGGAGTTGCTCGCCGCTGACGAACCGGCCGACCGCCAGATCCAGGCCGTCCTCGAATTGATGGAGCGGTTCGGCGTCCGCGAGCAGGTCCGCGGCCTCGCCGACGAACACGCCGCCCGCGCCCGGACCGCCCTTGGCGCCCTGCCCGCGCCGCTGGCCGACCACCCCGAGTTCGCGGCCCTGATCGACTACTTCACCACCCGCCGCGCCTGAGCCAGACCCACGCCACCGGCCCTCCGGCCCTTATCCGGCCATAATCGCGCCCACCTCGTCGTCCATGCCGCGTAGCGCCTCCGTCACCGAAACCTCATCCAGGGCCGCCTTCTCCACCCACCGCCCCATCGCCGGCTGCACATCAAAGTGGTTCTCCACGACCGGCCGTCGCACCCCGAAGGCCCGATTGGCCACGAACTCCCGCCGCGGTGAGATCTGGTAGAGATCCAGCGACTCCGCCGCCTGCCGGCAGGCATCGCCCGCCGCCACTCCACGTTGATCGCCTTGTTCACGTCCACCCGGCTCAGCCATTCCAGCGCCGCGAAGCACGCGTCCGGGTCCCTCGTCAGCCTGTAGACTATGTATTTGTCCACCAATAACTGCAGGCCCTGTTTCTCCGGGCCACCGAACGGCTCCCCGACCATGATGTCTTCAAGCACATCCGGCACGTTCACCTCGCAGTTGGCGATGTCCCCCGGCCAAAGCTGCTGAATCGCCACCCGCCCCGCACAGAACGAATACAGGTTGGGTATTCCCGAATCAACCCCCTCCGGAGGCATAGCCTCCGAGACCAGGCCATGTCGAACATGCTGGCTCAGGGCCGCGAAGCCCTCCAGCGTATCGTTGGTCGGGCGCGTCAGATCGGTGTTGAAGTGCGACCCATCGGCCTGGGTGTGCCAATCCTCGTACACTTGGGTGCTGTGCTGAGCGTTGAAGCCCGCCAACATCTAGCGCGTGCCATCCCGGATCGTCAGCCGTTGCGCCGCCTCGTCCAGTTCCTCCCAGGTCGTCGGCGGGGTCGGCTCGACGCCCAGGCCCTCGAAGTACGAGAGCCGGATCACCGGATTGCCGCGGTAGTGCACTCGATACGGGATTCCGTGGACCCCGCCTTCGTACTCCACGTCCTCCCGGGCCACCGGATACCAATCGGGCCAACCGTCCCACTCGTCCACGAATCCGTCCAGCCGCAGGGTCCCACCGCGGCTCGCCAGGACCGGTGTCCACAGGCCGCCCGCCTGCCAGATATCCGGCACCGTCCCGGCCGCGAAGCCGGTCGTGATCTTCTGGAAGGAGGATGCCGAGTCCGTGAAACCCGGCCGAATCGCAATTCCGGTTTCATCTTCGAATCTCGCCGCCTCCCGCAGAGCCGCCTCCTGGCTCAAGGGATCAAGCCCGTTCCAACGCACCTCGATCTCGGTGGCGACCACCGCCGGTGCGGTTTCCTCGGCCGCCACCGGCACCTCGACGATCACTTCACGGATCACGATCTTCTCCACCGGCACCTCCCGGATCACCTCCACCTCCTTCACCACCTCCACCGTTTCCACCACCGCCTCCGGCGAGTGCCGTTCCCCAACGCCTATTCCTCGGCCGCCGCCTTCTGTGCCCTCTCTTCGTTCAACTGCTCCAGCAGTTCCAGCGCCTCATCCCCGCAGATACACTCTTCCGGCGTCGTCGGATACTCGTCCATGCCCGCCACGTTCACATCGCCAAAATCAATCGTGACCGATTCCGTCTCCGGCTCGGCCGCCGGCGCCACCTCTCCCACCGGAGCGGGCTCCGGCTCCGAAGCTGCCGCCGCGTCCCCACATCCGGCCAGCAGCAGCGCCAGCAGCGCCGCCGCCGCCTTCGCCGCGCTCGCTCGCTCGACTCGAATCACTGGTCCACCTCGGGGAAATTGATCATCCTTGCCATTCCCGATGATACCCCTCCCACAGTCCGTTTTCGCGCTATCCGGGCAGCCGCTCGGAGAGCCGGTATAGCCCCTCGGCGAAATCAACCAGCAGATCTCGATGTCGCAACTTTTCCAGCCAGCGCTCCGGCAGGGCCGCCTCGCCATAATGGGCGCCGGCCAGCGCGCCGTACACCGCCCCGGTCGTATCCGCGTCCAGCCACAGCGCCACGGCCTGCACGCAGCCGTCCTCGAACTCGTCGGTGCGATTGAACGCCCACAGCGCCGCCTCTAGCGTCTTCACCACGTCGTTGGCCCCGCTGATCTCCGGCGGCTCGTTGTCCCGAAAGGAACCGTCCGTCACGGCCTGCACCCGGGGCGCCAGCGGCTCGTCATTCCAGGGTCCGTTGGCCGGGTACCCTGGAGCCAGAAACGCTCCCTTCCGGGCCCCGTCCAGCGCCCCCACCATCAGCGCGGCGAAATAGCGGCAGGCATCCACCGAGTCCGCCGCGCGATGCGTCGTCTTTGAGCTTTCTCCGGCCGCCGCGATGGCCGCGTCACGGTCGCGACGAAACGCCAGCGGCACCGGCGCCACCCGCATGATCGCGCCGTTCGTGATCGCCTCCGGGTCGCCGATCAGATCCGTCGCCACTCCCCCCTCAAGACGCTCCAATTCCGCCCGCACCGTCGGCCCGATCCCGAAACATTCTTCTTCCGCGCTCAGGTGCCCCTCGCGATACCAGCGCAGGTAGCGCTGCAATTGATCCGCCGCGTCCATCCCGCCGCGCTCGATCAGACTTTCGGCCAGGCATAGCGCCATCGAGGTGTCGTCGGTCCAGGTCCCCGCCGCCACCCCGCGGTGCGGCGCCGGCAGGATCTCCCGCACCGATTCCGTCGGATTCGGATCCGGAAACTCCACCGGCATCCCCAGCGCGTCGCCCAGAGCCATACCCAGTATCGCGCCGCGGTATCGCTCGACCATTTCCATCAGGGCAGCTCCACTCTCAGTCGATCGCCGCCGACCGCTCTTCTCCGTCGGTCATCCTACCGACCACGTCCGGGGTGCAGTAAAATCCGGGGTGCTGGGACGGCTGTCAGCGTCCCTCGCGGCGACGTAGCCAAGTGGTAAGGCAGGGGTCTGCAAAACCCTTATCATCGGTTCGATTCCGATCGTCGCCTCCGGGTCCGGTCGGCTTAACATGACGCCATGCTGACCGTAGCCTCACCGAGCACCACCACCGTTCACGAGCTCGCCAACGACGCGCCGCTGCACCGGTTGGCCCCGGCGCTCGCCGGCCTGCCGGGGCTGGCCCTGCTCGAGGGCGACGAGACCGGCTTCGGCTATCTCACCGCCGATCCGATCGACCGCTTCCGTTGGAGCACCGGCGGCGCCGAATCCGCCTTAGCCGGGCCCCTGGCGCCGTCCACCGGGTTTGCCGCCCTCTCCGCCTGGCTCGCGCAGTATCGCGCCGAGACCCTCCCCAACCTCCCCCCCTTCCAGGGCGGCGCCATCGGGCAAATCGACTACGAGGCCGGCTACGCGCTCGACCGCGTCCGCGGCGCCCGGGTCCCCGCCGGGACCGACATCGCCCGTTTCCATCTCTACGATTGGGTCGTCGCCCGCGACAACCGCGCCGGCCGCAACTGGCTGATCTGCCGCAGCTTTGACCCCCGGCCCAACCGCACACGCGGCGACCGCCGCGCGCTCTTCGAAGCCGCCATCCCGAATGACTCGCCGGCCGACTCCAAACCCACCCCCATCCACTCCGACATCGACGCCGACCGCTACGCCGCCATGGTCGAGCGCGCCCTCGACTACATCACCGCCGGCGACATCTACCAGGTCAACCTTTCGCGCCGGCTCCAAGGCCGGCTCCCGTTGCCCGCTTTTCAGGTCTACGAGCGTCTCCAAACCCGCTACCCCGCCCCCATGGCCGCCTTCCTGTGCGACGGCCGACGCGCCACCATTTCCATCTCGCCCGAGACCTTTCTGCACGGCGACCGCCACCATATCGAGACCCGCCCCATCAAGGGCACCCGCCCCCGCAGCGCGGGTCCAGACGAAGACCAGCGTCTCGTCGACGATCTTCGCAACAGCCCCAAGGACCGCGCCGAAAACGTCATGATCGTCGACGTCCTCCGCAACGACCTCGGCCGCATCGCCGCCACCGGTTCGGTTCACGTTCCCGAGCTCGTCGGCCTGCGCACGCTCCCCACCGTCCACCACCTGGAATCGCGGGTCGTCGCCGCACCCCGTCCCGGCGTCACCCCCGCCGATGTCCTCGCCGCCTGTTTCCCCGGCGGATCCGTCACCGGCGCACCCAAGATCCGCGCTATGGAGATCATCGCCGAGCTCGAACCCGTCCCGCGTGGCGGCTACTGCGGCGCCATCGCGGCCATCGGTTTCGACGGTCATCTGAGCAGCAGCATCGCCATCCGCACCATCTACGCCGCCGGGGACCGCTTCCAATTCCATGCCGGCGGGGCCATCGTCGCCGACTCCGATCCCGCCGACGAATACGTCGAGACCGAGCACAAGGCCGCCGCCCTGCGGCAGATTCTCGGCGGCGGCTAGTGGCAACCGCTCCCCACACGCCATCAGACGAAGAACGCGATGTCCGGGCCGCGGTCGCCGGTGACCGCGCCGCCTACGAGCGTCTGGTCGCCCTTCACCAGGACGGTGTCTTCAATCTCTGCCTCCGTTTCACCGGCGACTTCGACGCCGCCGATGACGCCGCCCAGGAGACCTTTATCGCCGCCCTCCGCGCCATCCCGCACTTTCAGGGCGGCAACTTCCGCGCCTGGCTTTTCCGCATCACCACCAACAAGTGTCGCGACGGTTACCACGCCACCGCCCGCCGCCGCCAGTTGCCACTCGAAGAAGAAATCGACCACCCGGCCGAAAGCTTCATCGCCGCCGGTTTCGCCCAGACCTTCCGCCGACCCTAGTTCCGGGTTAATGCCTGCCGCCGGCTTCGCCCACACCTTCCGCCGACGCTAGTTCCGGGTCAACGCCCGCACCCGGCGCCACACCCTGCCGAATACCCGTCCGTTCTCGCCCTCGCCGTCCAGCACCGCGATCGCGTCGTTGCCATAGCGTTGGTGGATCCAGGCCAGCAGCAAATTCTCCCGGCTCTCGTTGCGTTCCTTCGGCAGTTCCGGGCGGAGTTCGCGGAAGGTGGCCAGCACATCCCGCACCTCGCTGCGGGTCGGCAGGTGCAGCCCGACCTCGCGTTGGATTTCGGCGTTCACGATCAGGCGAAATTCCACCTCGCCCGGCTCCGCCCCGTGGTGCACCGCCATTATCCGCGCGCCGGCCAGCCCGCCGGGCACTGGCCGGTGATCCAGTCGCAGCCGCCGCAGCCGTCGCGCCATCACCGCCACCTCGTCGCCGTCGCGGCCCGCCTCGCGCTCCAAGAACTCCAGCGCCGTCGCCTTGCCGTGGGCCAGGTAGATGGCCGCCGCCTGGCGCGGCAGGTCCGATTTCACCGCAAAGCGATCCCGACGCGAAGGCAACCCGAACGCCCGCCGCACTCCCGCCACCAGCGCCCGCGCGTGATTCGCGCTGCGGTAGGGGCCGATGTAGGTCGCTCCGTCATCGGCGGTCCGCCGCACGCACCCCACCACCGGGTCTTCGGCCGGTCCCAGGCGCACGATCCGTGCCGCCGCCCGCCACGCCAGTTGCACGTTGTAGGGCGGCCGCAACTCGCCGATCAGGTCGTCCTCGCGCAGCAGCGCCACCAGGTCCGAACCGGCCACCTCGTGGTCGATATAGGCAGTCGCCTCCAGCAACCCGTCCCACTTCAGCGAATAGCCGCGCCCGCCGGTGAAATGACTGCGCACCCGGCGCTGCAGCGAGTTTGATTTTCCAACGTACAGCCCGTTCCCCTTGCGGTCCCGGAACACATATACCCCCGGCAGGGCCGGCATGTTCAGCGACGCCCAGCGCGCCAGTTCCCGGCGACGCCGCACCAGAGGCGTCTTGCCGTCCTCATCGCGGCCCAGTTCGTAGACCTCGGCCACGGTCGCGGCGCCCTTTTCGGCGGCCATCTTCAAGAAGTACCCCAGCAACTTGCGCACCGAGTTCGCGTCGGCCAGCGCCCGGTGGGCGCCGGGCTCCGACTCGCCAAAATGCGCCAGCGCGCTGGTCAGGCTCACCTGGCCCACCTCGGGCAGCAGCGCCGCGTGCAGTTCCATCGTGTCAAGGCCCTCGCCCGGGAAGTAGGGCAATCCGGCCCAGATCGCCTCGTGGTTCAGGTAAGCCAAGTCGGCCGCCAGGTTGTGCGCCACCAGGATTGCGCCGGTGCTGAACTCGGCGAAATCGCCCAGCACCGCCTCCACCGGCGGAGCCCCTTCGAGCATTTCTGATTCGATCCCGGTCAGCTCGGTCACGAACTTCGGCACCGGCCGATCCAGCGCCACCATCGACTGAAAGTGCCCCAGCTCACGCTCGCCCCGGAACCGCACCGCCCCCAGCTCGATTATCCGGTGGCGGCCCGAGCGCCCGCCATTCGTCTCCACGTCAAAGGCTACAAACTCCACCTCGTCAAACGGCCGCGCCCGCAGGTACCACTCCACCAGTCCCCAGGCCCCGTCCGCCCCGCGAAAGCGAGCGTCTGTCGCCAGCCGGCCGGCCAATTCATCCAGCAGCGCCGCCGGCAGCGTTGAGGCGGTCCGATAGGCCTTCGCCGCCAGTTCCGCGATTTCGAGCGTCTCGCCCAGCACCCGCAGATGCACATAGGCCGACTCGACCAGCGCGCTGCGCCCGGCGCCGTCCGCCGCCAGTCCCGGGTCTTCGCGATCCAGATCCATATCGCTCACCGGACCTTGCTGCCCAGGAAGATCGAGCCGGCCATTCCGACCACCGCCACCACCGCCGCCCCGGCCATCGCGTAGAGGAAGCTCTCCACCTCGATGCCGTCCACGAACGACCCGGCCAGCCAGAACAGCACCGCTCCGGTCAGGAAATGCGCCAGGCCCAGCGTCACCACCATCACCAGGCAGGTAATCGGCCCCATCACCGCGTACACGATCGGGCGCACGTAGAGCTGCAGCACCGCCAGCACGGCCGCGAAGGCCGCCAGCGTCATCCAGTAGGCGTCGCTGCCCCGCTCCTGCAGTTGAATCTGGTCTTCGAACAGGTACGCCGCCAGCATAACCGCCACGAAATTCGACACCCAGCGCACCAGGAAACGACGGATCATCGCAGGACCTCGGGTTGGAGCCGGGCAATCACCAAAGGAAGATCAGCCGGACTCGCCGCGCGACTCAACCCGCGTCCCGGCCAGGTCTTCCAGCACCCGCACTGCCGCCGCGATGTCCTCGCCGCCGTGTCCCAGCGCCCGCGCCTCGCGCAGCAGCATATCGGCCATCGCCCCGGCCGCCGAGCGGGTGCCGGTCTGCCGCGCCAAGTCCATCGCCAGGCCCAGGTCCTTCGACAGCAGGTCCACGCTGAAGTCCGGCGAAAAATCCCGATACAGAACCTTCCCGCCCACATTGCGCTCCATCGCCTTGCTGCCCGACGAAGACGCCATCAGCACCTCGTAGAGTTGCCGCACGTCCAGGCCGTACTTCGCCGCCATCACGAACGCCTCGGCCAGCACCGCCAGGCTTGTCCCGACGATCAACTGGTTGGCGATCTTGGCCACGCTGCCGGCACCCACCCCGCCCATGTGGTGCACCGCTCCACCCATGATGTCCAGCAGCGGCGCGACTCTTGCGAAGTCGTCGTCCCGGCCGCCCACCATGATCGCCAGCGTGCCGTCCTCCGCCCCACCGGGCCCGCCGCTCACCGGCGCGTCCAGGAAGCCCACCCCGCCGGCCGCGGCGGCTTCGTCACAGCGTCCCGCGGTGTCCGGGCCGTTGCTGCTGAAATCGATCAGCAGGGTACCGGCCGGCATGGCCGCGATAACCCCATCGGGCCCCAGCAGTACCTCTTCACATACCGGTGGAGTGGCCAGGCAGAGCATGGTCACCTCCACGGCCGCCGCCAGTTCCGCCGCCGACTCCGCCCGCGCGGCGCCCTTCTCCACCAGCGCGTCGGCGCGGGTGCTGGTGCGGTTGTAGACCGTCAATTCGTGACCGGCCGCCAGCAGATTCGCAGCCATCGGCAGGCCCATGGTCCCCATTCCGATGTAGCCCAGCTTCATTTCGGTCGGCCTCCGATCTTCAAGCGGTAATTCACCCTGCGGTACCGCCGTCGCCCGCTGCCTGCACCTCGACCCGCTCCGAGCCATCCAGCGCCTCGATGGCGGCCACGAAGCCCGCATCCGGCGTCACCTGGAGTTTCCAGCGCAGCGCCACCTGCGCCTCGTCATCGGCGATCAGCAAGAAAAGCTCCGCCCCGCCTGCGTGCTTCAGAGCCACCCGGTTGAACTTGTCCAGGTACTCCTGATCGCGGCCGAAGTTACCCGACCGGCGCATGACCACCCGCACGCTCCCGCCGGCTTCCGTCCCGGCTCCGTTGGCCGTCGCGTCCACGACTTCCGCTTGAGCGGCCACCGTTTCAGCCAGCGGCGTCTCCGCGATCTCCTCTTCCTCAGCCATCGCCTCGGCCGGCACCTCGACGACATCCTCTTCAACAACCCCCGCCTCTGCCGGTGCTTCCACGGCTGCCTCCTCCACCGCCACCGTTTCATCCAGCGCGTCCATGACTTCCTCTTCAGCAACCACGGCGTCATCAGCCGCTTCCGCCGCCGCCGGTTCCGTAGCGCCATTCGACTCCGCCGCCTCCGACTCCGTCCCGACCGCAACCTCCACCACTTCCGGTTCCGTCGCCACCACTTGCGCCCCCATCTCCGGGTAATCCGCCGGATCGGCAAACCGCTGCAGCGAACTCTGCCGGTCCACCAGCAGCCGTACCGCCAGGTCATCCACCTCCGCCTTCACCCGCAGCGCCACCACCTGATCCTCCACCAAATTCTCCCGGTGCGAGTCATACGCTCCCGGCAGTACGGTCACCTCCACGTCGCCCTCCGGGGTGTGCAGCACGAATGCCGCCATCTCAGCGCCGCGCCGCGTCGGGAAGCTGCGAAACTGCTTGATCTGCCCGCCGGTATCTACGTACTGATCGTTGTGTTCCTCGCCGATCTCCGCCGGCGCCATGCGCAGCGTCGCCTTCAGCCGCGGCCAGGCCCGGTCAAAGTCATCCGGCGAGAACTTCACCCCCAGCAACTCCACTTCCCAGGCCGACTTCTCGTCGTCGCTCGCCGGCGGCACGTCCGGCAGTTCGGCCTCCATCGAAGGCGCCGCCGCATCATCGATCGTGTCAAACAGCGTCGCGTGCCCAGCCAGCCCATCGCGCTGCAACTTCTGGGCCCGTTCCACCGCCGGACCCAGCGCCTCCAGCAGCGCGTTGCGCTCGCCCATCTCGTCCATCGCCCCCACCTTTACCAGGCTCTCGACCATGCGCCGGTTCAGCACCTTCCCATCGACGCTCTGGCAGAACTGCTCCAGCGACGTAAACGGCTCGTGCGCGCGGGTCGCCACGATGCTCTCCATCGCCGTCTTGCCCACGTTCTTCACCGCCGCCAGTCCCCAGACGATCTGGTTGCCATCGATCCGAAAATCCGCCTCGCTGCGCGAGATCGACGGCGCCACGATCTCAATCCCCTTGCCGTCGCACTCCGCGAACGCCGCCGCGATCTTGCCCGAGTCGCCGCTGTTGGTAATCAACACCGACGCCATGAACTCCACCGGGTAGTTCGCCTTCAGGTAGGCCGTCCAGTAGGCGATCGTCCCGTAGAAGAAAGCGTGGGCCTTGTTGAAGCCGTAGCCGCCGAAGGGCTCGATCAGCGAATAGATTTCCTCCGCCGTGTGCCGCTCCACATCCTTCGCCACCGCGCCGTCGACGAACTTCTCGCGCTGGATACGCAGCTCCTCCGCGATCTTCTTCCCCATCGCTTTGCGCATGACATCGATCTCCGGCCAGGTATAGCCGGCCAGGTCACGCGCCGCCAGCAGCACCTGGTCCTGGTACACCATCACCCCGTGGGTCTCCTTCAGGATCGGCTCCAGCGCCGGGTGCAGGTACGTGACCTCATCCGGTGTTTCCTTCATCCGCACGTACTCGTCGATATTCGCCATCGGTCCCGGCCGGTACAGTGCCACCATCGCCGCCAGATCCGAGACGCTCGTCGGCTTCAGGTGCGTCAGGTGCCGCGTCATCGCCGAGCCCTCAAGCTGGAACAGCCCCACCGTCTCCCCGCGCGCCAGCAGATCAAAGGTCTTCGCATCGTCAAACGGCACGTCCTGGATCACCAGCTTCTCGCCGCGCGTCTGCTGCACGAACTTCAGCGTTTTATTGATGGTGCGGAACGTCGCCAGCCCCAGGAAGTCCATCTTCAGGAAGCCGATTCGCTCCAGCGTCCCGAAGGTGTACTGCGCCACCGGGTCCCCGCTCGAGCCCGAGCGCATCAGCGGCACGTGTTCCACCAGCGGCAGGTTCGACACCACCACCCCGGCGGCGTGCACCGAGGCGTTCCGCGAAACCCCCTCCAGTTGTTTGGCGGTGTCCAGCAGCCGTTGCACGGCCGGCTCCCGGGCATACATTTCCTTTAGTTGCGGCACCTTCTTCAGCGCCCGCGTAATGTCCCACGGCTCCACACCGCTGAAGGGAATCGCCTTGGCGATCTTGTCCACCTCGCCGTACGACATCCCCATCGCCCGGCCCACATCGCGAATCGCCCCGCGCGCCGCCATCGTGCCAAAAGTCGCGATCTGCGCCACCCGGTCGCGCCCGTACTTCTCCACCACGTAGTTGATAACTTCCTCGCGGCCGTCATCCGGGAAATCCATGTCGATGTCCGGCGGCTGCCCCTGGCGCCCCTCGTTCAGGAAGCGCTCGAACGAGATGTCGCGCAGCAGCGGATCGATGTCCGAAATGAAGAGGCAAAAGGCCACCAGGCTACCGCCCACCGAGCCCCGTGGACCGGCCAGCATACCTTTTGAGCGCGAGAACCGAAACACATCGGCGTGAATCAGGAAATACATCGCGAAGCCCAGCTGCTCGATGGTCGCCAGTTCCATATCCACGCGCTCGCGGTAGCTCGCGTCCGCCCCCGGCAACCGCCGGTCCAGGCCCTCCAGCGCCATTTTGCGCAAGTAGCTGTTCTCATCCTCGCCAGCCGGAATCTCCATCTGTGGCAGCGAAATTCGGTCGAAGTTCAGCTCCAGCTCGCAGCGCTCCGCCACCGCCAGGGTGTTGGTCAGCGCGCCGGGAAACTCCCGCAGCGCCACCGCCATCTCCTGTTCCGTCTTCAGGTGGTAATCGCCCTGCATCCGCATCCGGTCCGCCTGGTCCACGGTGCTGTTGGTGCCCACGCACAGCAGCACATCGTGCGCGTCCTTGTCCGCCTCGTCCACGTAGTGCACATCATTCGTGCCCACCAGCATCGCCCCCACCCGGTCGGCCACCTCGATCAGCCCCGCGCCCAGCTGCTTCTCCATCTCCATGCCGTGGTTCTGCACCTCGACGAAAAAGCTGTCCTTGCCGAATACATCCTGGTACCAGCCCGCCAGTTCCACCGCCTGGTCCAGGTTCATATCGCGCACCAGCCGCGAAATCTCGCTCGATGGGCAGCCGGACAGGCAGATTAATCCCTCGGCGCTTTCCGCCAGCAGCTCGCGATCGATCCGCGGCCGGTAGTAGAAGCCCTCCAGTTGCGCCTTCGAGGCCATCGCGATCAGGTTGCGATAGCCAGTCTCGTTGGCCGCCAGCAGCGTCAGGTGCGAGACCGCCCCGTCCTTGCGACCTTCCCTGTCGGTCATCTGCCGCGGGGCCACGTAGAACTCGCAACCCACGATCGGCTTGATGCCCTGGCGGCGCGCTTCGAGGTAGAAATCCATCGCCCCGAACATCACGCCGTGGTCCGTCAAACCAAGCGCCGGCATCCCCAACTCGCACGCCCGTGCCACCAGCGCCGGTATCTTGCCCATGCCGTCCAGCAGGCTAAATTCGCTGTGAACGTGGAGGTGTACAAACCCGTCCGTGGTGGCGTCGCTCATAGCTACGGATTGTAGATGTCCCGGCCGCTCGAAACAAAAACGCCGCTTGTGAGAAACTGTCCCGGTAACAAGTCCCGCTCGACGCCGCATTCCGGGTGGGGGGGGGCCGGTACCTCCGGCCACGCCGAGGGGGAAGGAACGCGCATGGACCCGAGCTTCGTCGTCATCATCGTGGTCGTCGCCCTGGCACTCATCTTCGTGCCCCGAATGCTGCCGCCGCGTGGGCCCACCTGCACCCGTTGCGACGGCTCCGGGCAGATCAGCGAGCGCTGGCCCGACCCTTCCCAAGAGGGCGGCTGGCACGTCGCCGAGGGTTCCTGCCCGCGTTGCAACGGCAAAGGCCGGATGCGCTCATAGCCGCCCTCCGTCCGTCCTCACCACCCCACCCGGAGACCGACTCTGACCGCTGAGCCGGTCTACATCGGGCTCGATGTTGGCACCACCGGGGTAAAGGCCGTCGCCTACACCGCCGCCGGGCGGTTGGCGGCGGAGGCGCGCCGCGATCTAGCCCTGCTCAGCCCCATCGCCGGCGCGGCCGAGCAGCGGCCCGCCGACTACATCGACGTCAGCACCCGCGTCCTCGGCGAATGCGTCCAGAACCTCGATTCCGCCGGCGATTACCACGTCGCCGCCGTCTGCCTCAGTTCCATCGTCGGCTCCATGCTCGCCCTCGACCGCCACGGCGAGCCGCTCATGAACGCGCTCACCTGGGCCGACCTGCGCTGCGCTCCCGATGTCCTTGACTCCCGCCGCCGCCTCGACGAAGACGCCGTCTACCGCGCCACCGGCTCCCAGTTCCACGGCATCTACACCGGACCCAAGATCGCGTGGCTCAAGCGCACCCGCCCCGATCTCTATGCCGACACCGCCCACTTCGTCCCCACCAAGACCTTCCTGCTTCACCAGCTCGCCGACGAGATGATTCTCGACCGCTCGGTCGGCTCCGGCTCCGGCCTGCTCAACCTCCAGGGGCCGGCCTGGAACGACGCCTGGGTCGGCTACCTCGACCTCGATACCGGCACCCTCGGCAACATCGTCGAGCCGGACACCATCGTCCATTTCCGGCCCGACATCGCCCGCGCCATTGGAATTGATCCGCGGACCCCACTCCTCGCTGGCGCCGCCGACGGCATGCTCTCCAATATCGGCGTCGGCTCCATCGAACCCGGCTCCTACACCGCCATGATCGCCACCAGCGCCGCCTGCCGCACCATCCTCCCCGAGCCCGTTCTTCACCCCGAGCGCAAGACCTGGTCCTACTACCTGGCCGACGGTCTCTGGGTAAACGGCGTCTCCATCAGCAGCGCCGGCATCGTATTGCGCTGGATACGCGACCGCCATTTTCCCAACGAAGACGGCGAGGCCGGCTATGCCGCCCTGATGGCCGCGGCCGCCGAAGCCGCCATCGGCGCCAACGGCCTGCTGGTCCTCCCCTACCTGGCCGGCGAGCGTTCTCCCTACTGGAACGTCGATGCCCGCGGCGTGCTCTTCGGACTCACCGTCGGGCACGACGAACGCCACATCGCCCGCGCGGCGATTGAAGGCGTCACGATGCATTTCGCCGACGTAGTCGGCGCGCTCATCGAGATCTGCGGCGAGCCCTCCGAGATACGCACCACCGGCGGCTTCCGCAAGTCGTCCCTCTGGACGGGCATCCTCGCCGACGTCCTCAACCGCCCGCTGGCCCTGCCCGCCGATTTCGACGCCGCCGCCTTCGGCGCCGCGATGCTGGCCATGAAGACCCTCGGCGTGTTCGATTCACTCGCCGAAGCCGCCCGGCTGGTCGATATCGAGAGCCAGGTCGAGCCCGATCCCGACGCCGCCGCCCGTTACGCGCACCTGCTCCCGGCCTATCGCAGCCTTTACACTTCCCTCGGCCCGCACTTCAGCGAAATCCCCTCACTCCTACGAAAGCTCAACTAGCGTGCTCGACCGCATCAAGCTACTCGGTGAAAACCGCGACTTCCGGATCCTCATCCTCGGCTCGGCCTTCTTCTCGCTCGGCTTCTTCATGTACAACGTCCTGTTCACCAATTTCGCCGCCGACGAGATCAACATCCTCCCCCACGAGTTGGGCATCCTGGAATCCATCCGCGAGATTCCCGGCCTGCTCAGCGTGCTCATCGCGGCGGCCACCATGTTCCTGCTCGAGCCGCGCCTGGCCGGCATCGCCCTGTTGCTCATGGCGTTCGGCGTCACCAACTACCTTCACCTCGACGACGTCACCGGGCTGGTTGTCTTCTCCCTCATCTGGAGCGTCGGATTCCACTCTTGGGCGCCGGTCAGCCTCTCACTCGCCCTTCGCCTGGGGCCAACAGGCTACGAAGGCAGCCGCCTCGGCCTGCTGCGCTCTACCGGCAACGTGGCCGGACTGCTTGGTATCGGCATCGTCTTCCTCTTCGCCACCTCCACCGGCATGCGCCCGCTCTTCATCGTCTCCGGCATCCTTATCGCCATTGGCGGGCTGGTCATCTTCCGCATCCGCTCCCCGCTTGAGTCGCACGACCAGCGCATCGTCCTGCGCCGCGAATACATACTCTTCTATTTCCTCCAGTTCCTCAGCGGCACCCGCCGCCACGTCTTCATGACGTTCGCCCTCTTCGCGCTGGTCCGTATCCACGGCGCTTCCATCGAAAAGATCGCTGTACTCTCATTCGTCAACCAGATCGGCAGCATCATCTCGGCCTACACCTTCGGCCGCTGGATCGACCGCCATGGCGAAAAGCCCGTTCTCGCCTGGGGCTTCGGCGGGCTCACTTTCGTCTTCCTCGGCTACGCCTTCATCGACATCCCCTGGATCCTCTACGTCCTCTACGTCGTCGACAACATCCTCTTCAACAACTCCATCGCTATCAGCACGTACGTGGAGAAGATTCTGGTCAGCCCCTCCGACCTGCGCCCCACCATGGTCACCGGGCAAACCATGAACCACATCGCGGCGGTCATCGTCCCCGTCACCGGCGGCCTGCTCTGGCAGGCCTACGGCCACGCCCTGCCGTTCATCGCCGGGGCGGTCGTGGCGGCCATTTCGGTGTTCGTGAGCCTTCTCATCACCACCGGCCGCATCGGTCCCAACGTCGACATCGGCGGCGAAACTGTCGAAGCCGCCGCCAAGAGTGGTTGAGATCGCCCGCCAACCTGCCTACGATATGGTTTCCCAGGGGCGGATCAGGACCTATTCCGGCACATATTCCGGGAAGCGGAGTTCCGATGGCTGGCGATCTTGAAGTAGACAAAATCCTCGAGGATGCCCCTGACGCGGTGCCGCTGCCGAGCACGGCCACCGCCATCCTGCAAAAGAGCAGCCAGGCCGATACCTCGGCCACCCAGATCGCCGATCTCCTCAAGTCCGACTAGGCGCTCACCGCCCGGGTGCTGGTTTCGGCGCCATTCGCTCGCACCACGCCAGCCCCGATCCCGGTGATGGCGCCGAAACCAGCACCCTCGTGGCGGCCTGCATCGGCGTCAACCAGGGCGAATTCGGCGATCTCGAAAAGGTCGTCCTCGACAACATCAATGAGACCATGTCCCTGCTCGGCGGCGGCGGCGACGAGTCCGAAGAGGGCGAAGAAGCCTAGCCCGCCGGGCTGCCCGTTCCGCCCGTTCCAGCAAAGATCCTCCGCAACCGCTCCACGTCGAACTTCGCCTTGCGGTCATACGTGTAGAGCCCGTTGCGCTCCTGCTCCACGTCAGTGAGTTGCGTGTAGCAGAACCCGGCCATCTCTGAATGCCCGGTCAGCACCCCGGTCAGCGCCGAGATCCGCGTGTACACGTCCTCCTTGTCCGCCGGCCGCTCACCGTAGCCCCAGCTGCCGGCGCGGTCCGTCCCCGCCCCGTCCTCGGGCCGTTCCTCCCACCAGGTCCCGCCGTACTCATCCACGATGTAGGGCTCGCCGGCGTACGGCGTCGAGATCTCCGGGAAGCGCGTGTACGCCGCCTCCGGCTTCTCCGGGTCCACCGACCGGTAGCGCTCCGCGAACACCTGGGGATCCTGCTCGTAGTCGTGCACCGACTGAATATCGGTCCGCACGTGGATGTAGCCGCTGCAGTCATTCACCGGCCGCGTCGGGTCCAACGCCCGGGTCAGTTCATAGGTATCCATCACCGCCCGAGCGTGTTCCGCCAGATGCCGGTCGCCGCCGGTGTGGGTCGTCTCGTTATAGGGCGTCCAGGCGATGATCGACGGGTGATTCCGGTCCCGGCGCACCACCGCCGCCCACTCGCGTTGCTGATTCGCCACCGAGCGGGATTTGCCGAAGTCCATGCCCCAGTCCGGAAATTCGCCCCAGGTCAGATAGCCCAGCCGGTCGGCCCAGTAATGAAAGCGCTCCTTGAAGAGCTTCTGATGCAGCCGCGCTCCGTTGAAACCCACCGCCATCGAGCGCTCGATATCTGCCTTCAAGTCCGCGTCCGTCGGCGCCGTCCAGAGGCCCTCCGGGTAGAAGCCCTGGTCCAGGACCAGCCGCAAGAAGATCGGTTTGTTGTTCAGCAGGACCCGATTGCCCTCGATATGCACCTTGCGCGATCCGGCGTAGCTCGCCACCCGGTCCACCGTTTCGTTTCCGCGAAGCAGTTCGAAGTCGAGGTCGTACAAGAATGGATCGTCCGGCGACCAGGCACGCACGTCCTCCAGTTGCAGGTTCAGAGCCGGGGTCCCCGCCCCACCCTCCCACCGCGCCACCACCTCGCCATCCTCCAGCAACTTCACTCCCAGCTCCAGCCCGGCCGCCGGTCCCAGTACCTCGGGCAGCACCGTGAAGCTGCCTCCGTCCAGGTCCGGCAGTACCTGCACCGCGCCCAGGTAGGCCTCCGCCACCGGCTCCAGCCAAACCGTCTGCCAGATGCCGGTGATCCGCCAGTACATCGCGCCGCGCGGCTGGTAGGTCGCCGACTGCTTCCCACCCGGTTGCAGGCCCGAGCGCACGTCATCCCGCGCCAGCACCACCACTTCGTTTGCTCCGTCCCGCAGCGCCGCCGTGATGTCGAATCCGAACGACACGCTGCCACCCTCGTGCCCGCCCACCGGTGTCCCGTTCACCCACACCCGGCACTCGTAATCCACCGCGCCGAAGTTCAGCCTTATGCGCCGTCCGGCCCACTCCACCGGAATCGTGAATTCCCGCCGGTACCAGATCGCCGCGATGAAATCCCGCTGCCGCAGTCCCGACCGGTCGCACTCCGGGCAGAACGGCACCGTGATCTTGCCGTCCGGCGCGAACCCTTCCGTCCCCCACCCCCGCTCCACACCCGAGTCGCCGGGATCCAGCGCGTAGTCCCACTCGCCGTTCAGGTTCAGCCACTCGTCACGAACGAATTGCGGTCGCGGGTATTCCAGCCTGGGCAAGTTCACGGGCAATCTCCTCGGCGCACTATTCCGGCCCGCGATTATCCACCACCGCCGCGACCACTAAGATGAATCGCGCCGTCTTCCCCCGCGAGGCCCCCGATGACCGCCCACCGCCGCAGCTACCGCGAAGGCTACATCCCGCTCGAAAACGTCGGCCTCCACTACCTCGAATGGGGTGACAACGGCCCCCACGTCCTAGTCTTGCACGGCGCCACCTCGATGGCCGTCAACCACGCCTGGTTCATCGAAGAGCTCTTCCCCAACTGCCACGTCTGGGCGCCCGACCATCGCGGCCACGGCCAGAGCTCCCGCGCCGATTCCTACGACATCGACGAGTTCGCCGACGACACCGCGCAATTCATCGACGCCATGGGAATCAAGAACCCCCTCGTCCTTGGGCACAGCCTCGGCGGCGCCATCTCCATGTGCCTCTTCGGGCGCGGCGAGATACCCACCAGCAAACTCCTTCTTAAGGACATCGGACCCGAGATGCCGCACCGCGACCACCCCCGGGCCGAAGACCGGCCCCTCGCCTGGGATTCCTACGACGCCGCATTCGCCGATCTCAAGGACTCCCCCACGGCCCTCGGCGATCCCGCCGCCTTCATCGCCAACAACCTGCGCTGGACCGACAATGGCGCGCTGGCCGTCCGTTTCGACCCGGCCTTCTCGACCGTCCTGCGCAGCCCACGGAATCTATGGGAGGGCCTTCCCCGGATCACCGCCCCCACCCTCATCCCCCACGGCGAGCACAGCAACGTCCTCAGCGCCGAAATGGCCGCCCGCATGGTCGAGGTCATGCCCGACGCCCGCGTCGTCGAGTTCCCCGGCTGCAGCCACCTGCTCGAGTGGGAAGAGTCCGAGCGCTTCGTCGAAATCATGCGCGAGTTCGTCGGCGACGAGTTCGCCTGACCCCCATCAAATCCCGGCAAAGCAAAAGGCCCCGGGCGGCTCTCGCCGCCCGGGGCCCTGGTGTGTCCCGAATGGGGCCTAGTGGCCCAGCGTCTCCAGCCGACGCTCGACACTGAAGATGCCGGTCGGGGTGATCACGCCCTCGATCTCCGCCACCAATTCCAGCGTCACCGCGTCGTAGACCCGCACCATAGCGCCGTTCCAGTCGCTCACGTAGGCGAACTTGCCGTCCGCCGTGAACTCCGGATGCAGCGTCATAACGCCGTCGTCAATCACGCCCACGATCTCGAACGGGGCTTCCTTCTCGAAGACCGTGATCGTCATCTGCGGCTGCGCGAACAACGCGTCCGCCCAGGCGTAGGGGCTGTGATCGTGACTGCGGACGAACAGACCCGGCCCGGCCGTCGGCACCGTGCCCGCGATCTCGTTGGTCTCCAGGTCCCAGATCGTCACCTGGCCTTCACCGGCGTGGACCGTCGCGCCGTACTGCAGGCCGTCAGCCTCCCGCACCGCGCCCGAACCCGGGTGCGAGGTATTGCCGGTTCCAGCGTATCGGCGTTCAGGATCACCGCCGAGTTCGGGATGTAGTTGCCGGCGATGATGTACCTACCGTCATCGGAAATCGCCAGGCCGCGTGAGTCGTGGCCGACGCGGACCTTGCACACCGCTTCACCCGTGTATAGGTCGATCTTGAAAACCCAGCCGTCGCGGCCCAGGTTGTATACCCAGCGATCGCCGGTCGGGTCGAACACGAAGCCGTGGGCGCGGTAGCTGGCATCGATGTGCTTCACCAGCGTGTGGGTGTCGCCATCCAGCAGCGCGATGCTGCGGTTTTCCCGCTCGGTCACCAGCAACATGTTGTCAATGTTGGCGTCCAGCTGCGGTTCGTCCACCAGGTCCTCGTCAGCGACCAGGACCACCAGTAAAGCCGCGATCTCGTCGAGGTCCCATTCCACGGTTTCGGCGTCAGGATCGCTGCGCATGAACGCAACCAGTCCCCAGGCCTCTTCAGCGCTCAGGCCCAGGTTCGCCCAGGCCGGCATGATCGTGTTTTCGCGGCCGTTCATGATGGCGTCTAAAGTAGAACTGGTCGTCGCTGCCCAACCGTCCCGGCAGCAAAGCCAGCCCCGTGCCGCCTTCGCGGTTTGCCCCGTGGCAACCGCCACAGCTGTCGGTGAAGTACTGGCTGATGGAGCGGCCATCGTAATAGTCGGGCGCCACCGCCGAAGCGACCGGCACCACGATTACCCCGTGAATGTTGTTGTGAAGGGTGCAGACGTACCGAATCGCACTCGGCGCGTCCGGCTGCCACTCGAACGTCTCTCCCGGGGCCAGGTCCACATCGAACTCGCCGGAGAGTGCTTGCAGGTTGTGGACAATACCGTCGTCATTGGTCTACGAAATACGCGCCCCAACAGCCGCGAAGATCGTCTTCTGGCTGACCTCCAGGTCCCGCAGAGACGGCTCGGCGTGCGAGATCGCCGCAATCGGTTGACTGAAGAACTCCTCGATCGCTACCCCGGTTTCGACCGGGGCCGTAGTCGGTTCGGTTGCCGGCACCGCGGTGGGTTCGTCCGCCGCTGGCGGATCCGTGGCCCTGGCCACGGCCGGTGGAGGGGGCGCCGGGCTGGCCGGAGCGTCCGATACTTCCCGAGCTGCGCCGCCATCGCAGGCCGCGACCAGCACAGTCATGACGAGCAACACCACTGCGGTCGCAACGACCGGAATCCCCCGAAGCCGTCGCGGCCGCACACCTGCATAAAGATTCATCTGACCCCCATCAAGACCTTGTTCTCACGCGCTTACTAGGCAACGTACAGCGACCGATTCGCCCCTTTGGTTCCGGCGCTTACAGATCATCGTGCACCCTGCCGCAGCCAGTATGCGGACAACTCTATCCAAATGGGCCCCCTGAATCTGGTAGGTTTGGGCTATCAATCCTAGTAGTCGCAACTAGTCAGTTTGACCCGTTTCGGGCGCGTCCGATGCGACTAGCCCGCCACCGCCTGACCTCACCGTCGACGCAGCCGCTCGTCATACGGAATCTCCCCGGTGGCACCCGCAAACTGAATCATGCGGCTTGCCCCGCCAATACCCGTTCATCCCCCGGGGCCGGCACCAGCTTCCCCGGAGTGACTCGCCACAGGCTTCGCTATACTTCTCCTCCGTCCAAAATGCTTGATTTGACCGGCGATGGGCCAATCAATCAGTCGGCCCGATCCCTGTCGAATCGCCGAAATAGCGGCCAACGCCGCGCAACCAGTCGAAAGGCCGCCGATTGACCTTCATCGAAAACATCTCCGCGCGCGAAATCCTCGACTCCCGCGGCAACCCGACCGTCGAAGTCGACGTCCTCCTCGAAGGCGGCGGCGACGGCCGCGCCGGCGTACCCTCGGGGGCCTCCACCGGCAGCCGCGAAGCGATCGAATTACGCGACGGCGACAAATCTCGCTACGGCGGCAAGGGCGTCAAGGACGCCGCCCAGAACGTCAACGGCATCATCGGGCCGGCGCTCGAGGGCATGGACGCCACCGACCAGGCGGCGGTCGACTCCCAGTTGCTCGCCATGGACGGCACCAACAACAAGGCCGGGCTGGGCGCGAACGCCCTGCTCGGCGTCTCCCTGGCGGTCGCGCGGGCGGCCGCCGACGCCGTCGAGTTGCCGCTCTTCGCCTATCTCGGCGGGGTCAACGCCAACCGCCTCCCGGTCCCGATGATGAACATTCTCAACGGCGGCCAGCACGCCACCAACTCCACCGACTTCCAAGAATTCATGGTCATGCCGGTCGGGGTCGAGAGCTTCAGCGAGGCGGTCCGCGCCGGCGCGGAAATCTACCAGGCGCTCAAGTCGGTCCTCGCCGGCGCCGGCTACAGCACCAACGTCGGCGACGAGGGTGGGTTCGCCCCGGGGCTAAAGTCCAACGTCGAGGCGGTCGAGCGCATCCTCGCCGCCATCGAAGCCGCCGGCTACTCCCCCGGCGAAGACATCTACCTGGCCATCGACGCGGCCGCTTCCGAGATCTACGAGAACGGCAAGTACCGCCTCGCCCGCGAAGACCGCACCCTCAGCAGCGAAGAGATGGTCGATTTCTGGGACGACTGGAGCCGCCAGTACCCGATCATCTCGCTTGAAGACGGGCTCGACGAAGGCGACTGGGCGGGCTGGACGCTGCTGACCGAACGGCTCGGCGAGCGTCTGCAGATCGTCGGCGACGACCTCACCGTCACCAACACCGCCATCCTGCGGCGCGCCATCGACGAGAAGGCGATGAATTCGATCCTGGTCAAGCTCAACCAGATCGGCACGCTCACCGAGACCCTCGACACCATCGAGATGGCCACCCGCGCCGGTTTCACCAGCGTCATCTCGCACCGTTCCGGCGAAACCGAAGACACTACCATCGCCGACCTGGCGGTCGCGTGCGGCTGCGGGCAGATCAAAACCGGCTCGCTGGCCCGCACCGACCGGGTCGCCAAATACAACCAGTTGCTGCGCATCGAGGAGGCCCTGGGCAGCCAGGCCCGCTATCCCGGCCGCGACGCCTTCTTCAATATCCAGCTTCGCTAGCTGCATGTTCGGGCCCATCGACGACCTCCTGCGCCAGGTGGCCGACGGCCGGCTTTCGGTCGACGACGCTGCCCGCCGTCTCATCGAGCCCTACGACGACCTCGGCTTCGCCAAGGTAGACAGCCATCGCGCCGACCGCACCGGCTTCCCCGAGGCCATCTACTGCCCCGGCAAGAGCCCCGAACAGATCGCCGCCATCGCCGCCTCGCTGGTCGATTCCGGCCAGACGGTCATCGCGACAAAGGCCTCCGCCGAAGACTTCGCCGCCGTGCGTCAGGCGCTCCCCGGGGCCGACTACAACGAAGCGGCCCGCGTGATCGCCATCGCGGTCGGCGCGCCCCCGGCCCTGCCCGGCTCGGTCGCGGTCATCACCGGTGGTTCATCCGACATCCCGATCGCCGAAGAGGCCGCCATCACCGCCGCCGCCTACGGCGCGCCGGTAGCGCGGCTCTGGGACGTCGGCGTGGCCGGCATCCACCGGCTGCTGCGCAACCGAGAGACGCTCGATGACGCCACGGTCCTGGTGGCCGTCGCCGGCATGGAGGGCGCGCTGCCCAGCGTGGTCGCCGGGCTGGTCGACAAGCCGGTCATCGCGGTGCCCACCAGCGTCGGCTACGGCGCGGCGTTCCAGGGGCTGGCCCCACTCCTGGCCATGCTCAACTCCTGCGCCCCCGGGGTTTCGGTGGTCAACATCGACAACGGCTTCGGCGCCGGTTACCTGGCCGCCCAGATCTGCCGTAGTGCGCGGGACAGCGCGTGAAAATCGCCTTCTTCGATGCCTTCGCCGGCGCCGCCGGAGACATGTTCCTCGGCGCGCTGGTCGACGCCGGTTGGCCCGCTGGCGAGCTCGGCTTCGAGCTCGCCAAGCTCCCCCTCGACAACTACAAGATGAAGGTTGAGAAGGTCACCCGCGGGCCGATCGCCGCCACCCACGTCCACTTTGAGATTGGCGAAGAGCACCACCACCGCAACCTCGCCGCCATCACCGGCATCATCGAGGCTAGTTCCCTGGCGCCGGCGGTCCGCGATCGCGCCATCGCCATGTTCCGCGACCTGGCCGTCGCCGAAGCCCGCGCCCACGGCAGCACCATCGACGAAGTCCACTTCCATGAAGTCGGCGCGGTCGACTCGATCCTCGACATCGTCGGCGCGGCGGCCGGACTCGAATGGCTCGATGCGGGCCAGATCGTGGTCGCGCCGATGAACACCGGCGGCGGCACCGTCCGCACCCAGCACGGCAAGATACCGGTCCCCGGCATGGCAACGCTGAACGTGCTCGAGGCGGCGAACGCGCCCGTCTTCTCCTCCACCGACCGCGCCGAGCTACTCACCCCCACCGGCGCGCTCGTCCTCACCCACGCGGCCACCGGTTACGGCCGCCTGCCGGCCATGCAGGTCAGCGCTTCCGGCTACGGCGCCGGCTCCCGCGACACCGACCCCCCCAACGTGCTCCGCCTAGTCATTGGCAAGACGGAATCCCGTCCCGACGCCGATGTCGTCACGGTCATCGAAACCAACCTCGACGATGTCTCTCCCGAGGTGGTCGCCTACGCCCTCGAGCGCCTCCTGGCGGCGGGCGCACTAGACGCCTACGCCACGCCGATCCAGATGAAGAAGGGCCGCCCGGCCACGATGGTTTCGGCCATCGCCCGCCCCGACGACGCCGACCACCTGGCTGCGGTCCTCTTCGCCGAGACCTCTACCCTGGGGGTGCGCATCCACGAGACGCACCGCCGCAAGCTCCCCCGCGACAGCCTCATCGTCACCACCGAATGGGGCGACGTCCGCGTCAAACTTTCGTTCCTGGACGGCCGCCGCCACGACGCCGCGCCCGAGTACGACGATTGCGCCCGCCTGGCCCGCGAGCACGGCATCCCGCTACGCTCCATAATGGGTTCCGCGCGCGCGCGCGCGCTGTCGCAAACATCCGACCGATGAACGCCGCAACACCCCGCCACTGGAGGCCTCGATGACCGCCCAAGACCCGCCCGTCGATGTCGTCAACGTCGGTGGCCGCGCCGACTTCCAGCGCACCGCTATCCGCCGCGCCCGCGCCGGCCAGTTGCACGCCGCCCAGTCCGCCATCGGCTTCTCCCAGTCCGCCACCGCCAACACGCGGTTCAGCGCCATTGGCGCCAGCGTCGGCGCCAACACCGACATCCAGAAGAGCGCCGCCGTCATTACCGGCGGCGGCAGCGTCACGATAAAGAACAGCGCCGCCCAGTGGGTCGTCGGCGGCAACATCGAGGCCAACAACGTCGCCACCATCGCCCTCATCGGCGCCTCGGTCAAAGGCAATGTGCGGACCCTGATGGGCACCCGCAGCGCCATCGCCTTCGGGGTCGCACTCGGCTTCAGCGGGCTCATTGCCCGGCTGGTCCGCCGGTTCCTTTAGCGCCGTGTCCGCCCCCTGCCGCCGATGAGCGAGATCACCGCCCGCCCGCTTGATCCGGTCGCGGCCGGGGTCGGCCCAACCGACAAAGAGACCACCATCGCGGCCGCCATCGCCCGCATCGCGCCCGGCAGCACCGTTATGATCGGCGGCTTCATGGACATCGGCGCGCCGCACGCCCTGCTCGACGAACTGGCCGGGTCCAGCGCCGGCGATCTGCACGTCATCGCCAACGACACCGCCACCCCGCGTACCGCGCTGGGCCGGCTGCTCATCTCCGGGCTCGTCACCCGCCTCACGGTCTGCTACGCCGGCGGCAACCGCGCCGTGCAGGAACTCGCCCGCTCCGGCGGGCTGGAGCTGGAGTTCATCCCGCTTGGCACACTGGTCGAGCGCATCCGCGCCGCCGGCGCCGGCCTCGGCGGGTTCCTCACCCCCACCGGCCTCGGCACGCCGATGGCCGAGGGCAAACCCACCTATGACTTCAACGGCCAGACCTACCTGGTCGAAGAGCCGCTCCGTGCCGATGTCGCCCTGCTCGGCGCGTTCCGCGGCGATCGCCACGGCAACCTCACATATCGCGGCACGGCCCGCAACATCAACCCGGTGATGGCCACCGCCGCCGGGCTGGTCATCGCCGAAGTCGAGCAGCTATTCGACGCCGGCGACCTCGATCCCGGGCAGGTCGGCACGCCGTCGGTCTTCATCGACCTGGTCACCGAAAGGCCCGGATAGGTGGCCTGGACCTCTGACGGAATCGCCGCCCGGGTGGCCGCCGAGATCGCTTCCGAAAGCGTCGTCAGCATCGGCATCGGCATGCCCGCCCGGATCGCCGATCATGTCGATCTGAAGGGGCCGGTCATGCTGCACATGGAAAACGGAGTCCTCGGGCTGGGCCCGCGGGAGACGGCCAACAAGGCCGCTCCCGACGTCAGCAACGCCACCGGCACGCCGGTGGCGGTCCGCGATGACGCCGCCTTCTTTGATATCGACCTGGCAGTGCGGATGATGCGCGGCGGCCACATCGACGTGGCGGTCCTCGGGGCGATGGAAGTCGCGCACAACGGCGATCTCGCCGGCTGGCGCGTCCCCGGGGCGGTCGACTCCGGCATGGGCGGCGCGATGGACCTGGTGGTCGGTGCGCGCCGGGTCATCGTTTGTATGAGCCACACCAGCAACGACGGTGCGGCCAAGCTGGTCCCGTATTGCCGCCTCCCACTCACCGGCCGCGGCGTCGTCGACATGGTCGTCACCGGACTCGGCGTCTTCGCCGTCCGCGACGGCGCCTTCCATCTCACCGAGCTGGCCGACGAAGTCGAATGGGACGAAGTCGCGGCCGCCACCGCCGGAAACCTGGTCGACGCCCGGGACGACGCACCCGCTCCCGCGCCAGCCGAGCCGGACGAAGAATCTGAGGAGCTCCTCGCCGCCGCCGAGCCCGACGGGGATCGGGACGATGACGATCCCTACCACGACTCGCCCGCCGGCGACCACCACCCCGACTAGGCGCCCCGGGCCATGAGCCACGCCGAGACCGGCTCCGACCGTCTCGATCCGGCGCTCCACCCGCTACTCCAGGCGCTCGGCTCCGGCCCGCGCCTGGCGCTCACCCCGGCCATCCGCCGCTGGCGGGCGGCTGGCGGCCGGCTACACGCCACGGCGCGCGGCCTCGCCCTGCAGGTGGATTGGGAAGGCCGCCGCCTGCCGCTGCTCTGGGTCTACCTGGCCGACCGCAACCATCCCCGTCCGCGCATCGAAATACCGCTAGCGGCGCTGGTCCACCGCCTCCCCGACGACCTCGTCGAAGAGCTTCACGACGACCTGGCAACGGTCCGCGGGCTCGACCTCGAAGCCGCCGGCCGCGGCGCGGCGCTCGGCATCGACGACAACTTCAACGATCGCGACGCCGACCGCCTGGTTGACATTCTCCTCGACCTCGCGCGCCACCTCTAGCCCGCCCCTCGCCCATCCCCCTCCCACCTCTCCCCGCTCCGTCCGTTTCCCGTTCTGTAAACCGCCTTACAAAACCCGCCCCAGCGCATCGGCTAAA
Source organism: Chloroflexota bacterium (assembly GCA_030744875.1). GTDB lineage: Bacteria > Chloroflexota > UBA11872 > UBA11872 > VXNJ01 > JASLPR01. The sequence goes on along the minus strand of JASLPR010000003.1, from coordinate 41,268 downwards.
GTGATACGCGAGCGGCGATTCGCCGTTCAGCGACAAAGGCAAACCCGCCGTGAGGCAGGGACGCAAAACCACAGGGCTCATTGAGCCGGCCGGGTTGCCGAATCGAAATGCGCGCGAGCCCGTTTCTCCCGGTAGGCCCGGAGGGAACGGGTTCTTCTGCTGTTTTAGGAAGGATCAATCCGGGCGACCCCGGCGGCCGGGGCCGTGGCGCGGCGGCGCGACGGCGGGCAGAGCCTGGTCGAATTCGCACTCATCACGCCGCTTGTACTGGCGTTGTTGTTCGGCATCGTCGAGTTTGGCCGCGGGTTTCAACCGTGGCTTGAGATAACCAACGCGGCGGCATTCGGCGCCCGCACCGGCGCGGTCGGCGCGCCGGCCGCCGACATCGAAGCCGCCACCCGCGGGGCGGCCGCCACGCTCGACCCGGCGGCGGTCACGGTCATCACGGTCACGGCCAGCGCCACCGGGCGGCTCAAATGATGCCCATCCCTTGCCTAACGACGATCCGGCGAAGGTTGCGGCACGGCGGCGGCTCCGCCCTCATCATCTTCGCGCTCGCGTTCGTCGCCCTGGGCGGCATGGGAGCGCTGGCGCTCGATGCCGGGCTCGGCTACGTCCGCCGCGTGCAGGTTCAGAACGCCGCCGACGCGGCGGCGATCGCCGCCCAGTTCGCCGGCCTCAACGCGCTCACGCTCGACCCGGCCGAGATCACCATTTCCTCCACCTGGACCACCAACGACACCATCTGTGTGGCTCCCACCGAAACCGTCGACTTCTTCTTCGCCCCGCTCATCGGCATTGACTCCGCCGATGTCGCAGCCAGCACCGCGGCCGTCGTCGGTTCCCTGGTCGGCACCGACGGACTGGTCCCGTTCGGCCTGGTCATCCCGGTCGGCGAATTTGAATTCGGCTAGGCCTACGACATCAAGTTCGGCGACGGCGAAGGCGGCAACTACAACGCCCTCGCCCTCGGCGGCAGCGGCGCCAGCGACTACCGCGACAACATCGTCACCGGCACTAGCGACAGCTTCTCCGTCGGCGAAACCATCGACATGGAACCCGGCAACATGGTCGGCCCCACGGTCACCGGTCTCACGCAATGCATCGGCGCCGACCCCGACTACAGCTGGACCGACCTGGTCAACCCCGACGGCACCCTCAAGGGCATTGACGACGACAATCCCCGCATCATCACCATTCCCATCGTCACCCAACCGCAACAGGGACGTTCCGACGTAACCATCACCGGCTTCGCCATGTTTTACGTCGAGGGCCGGCCTTCCTCGTGGAGCGGCGGCGAGCTCACCGGCGCCTTCATCAACACCGTCATCGAGGGCCAGCTGGGTCCGCTTTCCGCAAACCCGCTCTCCCCCCGGGTGACCCGGCTGGTCGAGTAGCGGTCGCCGCCGGCCCGGTTCTCCCACCGGGCCGGCGGCCATCGCAATTCACACCGGCAGCGCGCCGGCGTCGGCCTCGATCAACTTTGCCCACCGCCCCCCACCCACTAGGCTTAAGTCGCCGGCCTCCGCAGCAGTCGGCCAAAGAGGGCTTGTACGATCGCATCCGTTCAAGATGTCCCCGGCCCGCGCTACAAGTGGGCCGTGGTGCTCGTCGTCGGCACCGGCGTCTTCATCGCCACCCTCGACGCCAGCAGCGTCAACATCTCCCTCCCGCGAATCGCCAAGAGCATCGACGCCGACCTGCTGGCGGTGCAGTGGATCGCGCTCGCCTACCTGATCGGCATGAACGGTCTCATGCTGCCCTTCGGCCGCCTCTCCGACCTGGTCGGCCGCAAGCGCATCTCGCTCACCGGCTTCGCATTCTTCGGCATCGGCGGACTGCTCAGTTTCCTGAGTCCCGGGCTCGGCTACCTGATCGCCGCGCGCATCTTCCAGAGCATCGGCGCGGCCATGTTGCAGTCCACCGGCGCCGGTCTCATCGTCGGAGCGTTCCCTGCCAGGGAGCGCGGCCGGGCAATGGGACTCAACGGCAGCATCGTCTCCGTCGGCCTGCTGGTCGGCCCGGTCGTCGGCGGCCTCGTCACCGACACCCTCGGCTGGCGCTACATCTTCATCCTGCCGGTCCCCATCGCGCTCCTGGCATTGATTGCCGGCTCCTTCCTCGTCCGCGAAACCGGCCGCATCCGCAACGAACGCTTTGACACCCTCGGCGCGATCCTCGTCATGCTCTGGATCGCCCCGCTCGTATACCTTCTCAACCAGGGCAACGACCAGGGCTGGGACTCCCCCCTGATCCTTTCTCTTACCGCAGTCGTCATCGCCGCGTTCGCCGCCTTCATCTTTTCCCAGGTCCGCATCCGCCACCCCATCGTCAGCCTGTCCATCTTCCGCGTCCGGCTCTTCAGCCTCTCCGTCCTCATCGCCATCCTGACCTTCATCGCCATCGCCGGCAGCATCCTGCTCACTCCGTTCCTGCTGCAAGACCTCCTCGGCCTCACCGTCGCCGAATCCGGTTTCATGATGTCGCTCATCCCGGTCGGCAGCATCTCCCTGGCCATGGTCGGCGGCGCGCTCGCCGACCGCTACGGGCCCCGCATTCCGGCCACCATCGGGCTGCTCATGATGGCCACCGCCATGGCCAGCTTCGCGTTCATTGAGCCCGACACCTCCTTCACCAGCATCATCCCCAGGCTCCTTCTGCTTGGCTTCGGCCAGGGGCTCTTCATGTCCCCCAACTCCAGTTCCATCATGGGCTCCCTGCCGCGCAGCAAGCTCGGCCTCGCCGGCGGTTTCCTGGCCTGGTCACGCACCTTTGCCTTCGCCTCCGGCCAGGCCATCTGGGGCGCCGTCTTCGCCACCGTCGTGCTGATCGCCGCCGGCGCCGGAACCGTCCTCGACGCCCCCCCCGCCGCCCTGCAATCCGGCTTCGCCGCCGGCTACTTCGGCTGCGCCGGGGCGCTACTGGTGGCCGCGGTCCTGGCCAGCGCCCGCGGCCGCGTCACCGCGCCGGTCGAGGCCGACCCGGCGGCCCCGATCACGCTGCGCGAAGACGGCTACATCCTCGGCTGGCCCGCCCGTTCCGACCCGCCTTCCGGGAGCTAGCGCTCCGCGATCGACACGTACTCCACGCCGTGCTCACCGACGTAGTTCAGCCGCGGGCGGATCAGCTTCGCGATGTCGTACTGCTCCAGGATGTGGGCCGCCCAGCCTGACATCCGGCTCATCCCGAAGATCGGCGTAAACAGGTCAATCGGGATACCCAGGTCCCAGTACACCGACGCCGAGTAGAAATCGACGTTCGCGTTCAGGCCCTTCTCCCGCATCAACACCTCTTCCATGATCACCGAGATGTCGTAGTAGTTGGTGTTGCCGCTCTCGATCCCCAACTTCTCCGACATCACCTTCAGGAACGCCGCCCGCGGATCGGTCGTCTTGTACACCGCGTGCCCGAATCCGAAAATCAGCTCGTGGCGGTCCAGCTTCTCCATCACATAGGCCTCGGCCGCCTCCGGCTTGCCGATCTCCTCCAGCATGTGGATCGCCGCCATATTCGCCCCACCGTGCAGCGGGCCCTTCAGCGCCCCCAGCGCCCCCGCCGTCGCTGAATACATATCCGACGCCGTCGCCGCGATCACCCGCGCCGTGAACGTTGAAGCATTCAGCTCGTGCTCCGCGTGCAGCACCAGGCCCACGTCGAGCGACTTCGCCGCCGTTTCAGAGGGCGCCTCCCCGTTCAGCATCCGCAGGAAATCCGCCGCGATGCTCAGGCTCTTGTCCGGCTCCACCGGGTCATTCCCCTGCGAAATCCGGTACAACCCGGCGATGATCGTCGGCGCCTTCGCCTGGATCCGTGTCGCCTTCCGCTTGCTCGCCTCCACCGAGTTGTCATCGCCGTCCGGATCGAACGCCGACAGCACCGACACCGCCGTCCGCAGCGTCTCCATCGGCACAACACCCGCCGGCAAAGATCGTCCCAGATCCCAGATCGCCACCGGCACGTCGCGGTTTTCCTTTAGCTCGGCGTCCAGCGCCGCCAGTTCCGATTCCGTCGGCAGGCGGCCGTTCCATAGCAGGAACACCACTTCTTCAAACGTCGAGTGCTCGGCCAAGGCCTGAATCGGGTAGCCGAAATACTCGAGAATCCCTTCCTGGCCGTCGATAAAGCAGATCGTCGAATCCGCTACCGTCGCGCCGCGCAGTCCGCCTGATCGTGCAGCCATTGCACTGGCCTCCTGTACACCTATGTGACCGCTCAGCGGGTACTCGCCGGCCGGCCATTTCCTGGAACTCTCTGCTACTCCCGAAACCCGGACCCCTACCCTACCTATATCCCCCGTCCCGCGCCATGCGCGAATCACGCCGGCGACCGGTGGGGCGTGTACCATTGCCACCGAACTCCGCCCAACCCGACCGGCCCATTCATCCATGGACGAATCCGCAAAGGTCTTCATCTACACCGACGGCGCCAGCCGCGGCAATCCCGGCGAATCCTCCGCCGGCGTCATGATTTGGGACGCCAACGGTGACCCGGTCGGCCGCATTTCGCTCTACCTGGGCCACCTCACCAACAATCAGGCCGAGTACAAGGCGGTGCTCGCCGCGCTGCTGGCCGCCTACGTCCAGGGCCACCAGCACGTCGAGTTCCGGCTCGACAGCGAGCTGGTCGTCCGTCAGCTCAGCGGCCAGTACAAGATCAAAGACGCGAAGCTCAAAGCCCTCGCCATTCAAGTCCAGAACGCCGCCGCCCGACTCGAAAGCGTTACCTTCAACCACATCAAGCGCAGCGGCAACGACCAGGCCGACAGGCTGGCCAACGAAATCCTGGACCTGCGCGCCGACGACGACCTACCGATCTAGCCGCGCCCCGGCCGCCACGCCGCCAGCCTACTCCCCGTCCGCCGGCTAGGAATCCGGCTTCCGGAAGATCCCCCACTCTTCCCCACCTTCAACCCCACGTTGCCAGATGAATCCCCGGAGTGACACTTTTCCTTGTAGAATGGCTACTCAGTCCGCGATATCCGGTCATTTCCCGGAAAATTCTAACCAGATTGCTTGACGCAAAGGGGGTAATGTGGTGCAATACCCGGCACATGGCGTCCAAAAGTGTCAAAAGGTGGGGGAAAGTGGGAATCGCTGCTCGACAAGCTTCGCGACCGCCCACCGCCAATAATGAAGTCCTATATGGGCACACATCTTCACTCGCTCGATTCCAAGGGCCGGCTCACCATGCCCAGTAGATTCCGCGAGCTGACACCCGACGGCGGGGTCCTGGCCCAGGGCATTGAAAAGTGCCTCGACTTCTACCCCCCCGAAGAATGGGACGCCCGCGCGGGCCGGGTCGGCGACACCGACGTACTGACCGTCGCCGGTCGCAACGCCCGCCGCCAATTGTTCGCCACCGCCGAGGATTGCGGCTTCGACAAGCAAGGGCGTCTCGTCATACCGGCCGGCCTCCGGGCCGCCGTCGGCATCGAGAAGGATGTCGCCGTCGTCGGCGCGGGCGATCGTATAGAAATTTGGAGCATTGAGGAGTGGGAGCGGCAGAAAAGCCTGCTCGACGAACAGGCGGCCGACTTCATGGCCGAAGCCGGTTCCCGCTCCGTTCCTTCAACCTAGGGCTGCGATGTGGGGTGAAGAGCCTCCCCTTCACCCCACATCCGCCACCTTGGTTGTACACGAGGGGGACCGCACGATTCATCGGTCCGTCATGACGGCGGAGGTGATGGCTCATCTGCGGCCGGCAAGCGAGTGCGTTTATGTCGATGCAACCGGAGGGGCCGGCGGCCACGCCGAAGCCATCCTTCAGGCCAGCGGACCCGATGGCCGCCTGCTCTGCCTCGATCGCGACCCCGACGCCGTCGCCCGCCTTACCAGTCGCCTCCGGTCCTTCGCCGGTCGCCTCACTGCCCGGTCCGGCAACTTCGCCGAGCTTGCCGAATTCGCCGCCCGCGCCGGCATCAGCAGCGTCCACGGCATCCTCTTCGACCTCGGTTTCTCCTCCGATCAGGTCGACGCCCCCGAGCGCGGCTTCTCCTTCCAGTCCGACGGCCCGCTCGACATGCGATACGACCGTTCCGGCGGGCCCACCGCCGCCGACATCATCGCCCGCACCCCCCAGACCGAGCTTGCCGACATCCTTTTCGAGTTCGGCGGCGAGCGGCGTTCCCGGCGCATCGCCCGCGAAATCGCCGACCGCCGCCGCCGCCAGGCCTTCGCCACAACCGCCGACCTCGCCGGCTTCGTCGCCGGCATCCTCGGCCACCGCGGGCGCACCCACCCGGCCACCCGCACCTTCCAGGCCCTTCGTGTTTATGTCAATCAGGAACTTAATAGTCTATCCGCTGGCCTCGGCGCCGCGCTCGGCCTCCTCGCCCCCGGCGGCCGTCTCGTCGTCATCTCCTTCCACAGCCTCGAAGACCGAATCGTGAAGAATTTCATTCGCGACCACGCCCGCGAGGGCCGCCTGGAAATCCTAACCGCCAAACCCCTGCGTCCCGGCGCCGACGAAGTCGCCACCAACCCGCGCAGCCGCAGCGCTCGCCTGCGCGCCGCCGCCGTTGTCGCTTAGCGTGGCTCTCGGCAGCCTAGCCGGGCGCACCCCGGCGCGCACCGTCATCCGCGGGCTCACGCTGCCGGCCGTCGCCGGTCTGCGCCCCACCCGCATCCTGCTGGCGCTGCTCATCGGCGCCTTCGTCCTAGCCATGCTCTACGTCCTCCAGATTCAGTCCCTGGTCGTCGCCGGAAGCGAGATTCGCGAACTCGATTACAACCTCGAAATCGAACTGCGCCGCCAGGAGTCCCTCCACGCCGAGCTGGCCGCCCTCCACAACATCGACGAGATCGAGCGCCGCGCCCGGTTTGACTTTGACCTTCAAGAGCCGGTCGCCGTGCGGGTTATGCAGGCCCCGGACCTGCCGCCGGAAGTGGACCTCTCCCCTCCACCCTGGTTTGCGATACCCGCACCCGACCGGCTCACCTGGGTCGAGCGCCTCGTCAGCGGCGTCCGCGACAAAATAGACCTTCTCAAACTTCCCTAGGCGTCGTGGCCACCACTTCGCCGAAGAACCCGGGGAGCAAAGCCACCGGCGCGCCGCGTTTCGGCCGTCGCCTGCTGATCCTCGGCGCGATCGGGGCGGCCATGGCTGCCGCCACCGGCGAGCGCCTCGCCAACTGGCAGGTCCTCGAAGCCGGCGACCTGGCTGCCACCGCCGGCGTCCAGCAGCGCAACGAACAGATCATCGCCTCCCGGCGCGGCGCCATCCTCAGCCGTGACGGCACCGCCATGGCGCTCTCGATGCAGGTCGACCGTCTCATCGGTTCGCCAAATGTCATCACCGAGTACGACACCGCCGACGTCGCCCGCTACCTCGCCAAAGTCCTCGATGTCCCCTACGAGCAGATCATGGCCAAGATCGGCGACCCCTCAGTGGCCTACGTCGTCGTCGCCGAAGATCTCGATCCCGACCAGAGCGCGCAGATCCGCCAGTCAATGCGCCGTGGTGAGATCGGCGGATTTCGGCTCGAGCCCGTCGCCCGCCGGGTCTATCCCGGCAACTTCCTCGGCGCCCATCTCATCGGTTTTGTCGACGGCGCCGGCAAGGGGCACTACGGCGTCGAATCCTTCTACGATCAGGAACTCACCGGCCGTCCCGGACTCGTGATCTCCGACCAGGACCCGCGCGGTCGCACCATTCCGGTCGGCAACTACGACCCACTCCCCCCGGTCAACGGCGCCACCCTGATCCTGACGATGGACCGCACCATCCAGCGTATCGCCGAGCAGGAACTCGAAGGCGCGCTCGCGCGTTTCGGTTCCAGTTCCGGCTCCATCCTGGTCGTCGATCCCCGCTCCGGCGACATCCTCGGTATGGCCAACCGCCCCACCTTCAACCCGACCCGGCTCGACACCTACTCCGAGATTGGTGAGAACTTCATCAACCCGGCCGTCTCGCTTATCTACGACCCGGGCTCCACGTTCAAGATCATGACTATGGCCGCCGGGCTCGACGCCGGCGTCATCGGCCCCGGCAGCCGCCACAATCTGCCCGGCGTCTATGAGTATTGGGGACTCGAGTTCAAGAACTGGGACGAGCGCACCTATCCCAACCAGGACATGGTCAGCGTCCTCGCCAACTCCTCCAACACCGGGGCCATCTTCGTCGCCGATCAGCTCGGCGCCGACGCTTACTATGACTACATCCGCGCCTTCGGTTTCGGTGAGACCAGCGGCATCGACCTGGCCGGCGAAGTACGCGGCATTCTCAAGGCGCGCGGCTCGCTTTCGTGGTATCCCTCCGACCTGGCAGCCAATTCCTTCGGCCAGAGCATCTCCACCACCCCGATCCAGATGGCGATGGCATTCAGTGCGGTCGCCAACGGCGGCCTACTGCTGCGCCCGCGGACCGTCGGTCGTATCGCCACCGCCGCTGGCAACGTTGTAAATCCCGCCATCACCGAAATCCGGCGCGTCCTGCGCCCCACCACCAGCCGCACCCTCATCGACATGATGTACCAGGCCGAGCACTCCATCCCCGGCAACCGGGCGCTCCGGTTGCGCTATTCGACTGTCGGAAAGACCGGCACCGCCGAAATCTCCGCCGCCGGCGGCGGACTGCTCCCCGAGCAGACCATCGCCAGCTACATTGGCTTCGGCCCGCGCGAGAATCCGCAGGTTCTGATCTCGGTCAAGATCGACAAACCGCGCACCGGCACCTGGGGTTCGCGGGTCGCCTCGCCGATCTTCCGCCAGATGGTCGATCGCGTCTTCGAATACCTCCGCGTCCCGGCGGTCGCCTGAGCATGGCCGCTCCCGCCCGGCGCTACCGTTTCCTCGAGCGCGGCACGCTGTCCTGGCCCGACCTCGACCCGTTGCTGCTGATCCTGGCCATCGTCCTACCGCTGATCGGCGGCGTCGTGGTCGCCAGCGCGCTCATGCCGGTCATGGCCGACGACGCCGCCGCGTTTGGCGCGGCCATCCTCCGCAACTCCCTCATCACCACCGCCGGCATCGCCGTCGCCCTCGGGGTCGCCCAGATCGACTACCGCCGCTACGGCCACCGCTCCTGGCTGCTGTACGCAATCGCCGTCGTCCTCCTGGTCGCCGTCCTCGTCCCCGGGCTGGCCAGTTCCGCGGGCCCGCACCGCTGGCTCGACATCTCGTTCCTCTCCTTCCAGCCCAGCGAAATCGCCAAGCCGGCGCTCATCATCACGCTCGGCTACTGGGCCGGCCGCGTCGGCGACCGCCTCCGCCACCAGCGCACCTTCCTGATCGGGTTCCTGCTGGTCCTAATCCCGCTCCTGCTCGTGGCCATCGAGCCCGACCTCGGTACCTCGATCGTCATTCTGGCCACCTCCAGCGCCATCGCCTTCGTCGCCGGCGCCCGCCTCCGCCACTTTCTCTATGTCGCGGCTGTCCTGGCGCTCGGGGTCGGCCTGTCGATCATGCGCAACCCCTACCAGTTCATCCGCATCCAGGCATTCTTCAGCCCCGGCGACGACCTGCTCGGGTCCGGCTACCAGGCGCAGCAATCTCTGCTGGCGCTCGGCTCCGGCGGAATCACCGGCAAAGGGCTCGGCATGGGCACCATGAAGTTCCTCTACCTCCCCGCCCCCCACACCGACTCCGTCTTCGCGGTCATCGGCGAAGAGCTTGGCCTGCTCGGCACCGCCGCCCTGACGCTACTGTTCGTCCTCTTGCTAGCGCGCGGGCTCTGGATCGCCTATCACGCCCCCGACACCTATGGCCGTTGCCTGGCGGCCGGCATCTCCTTTCAGCTCGCCACCCAGGCGTTCATCAACATGCTCGTCGTCACCGGCCGGCTGCCGGTCACCGGCCTGCCCCTGCCCTTCATCAGCAGTGGCGGGACCTCGCTAATCGTCTCGCTGGCAATGCTCGGAATTCTGATGAACGTCTCCCGCGCCGCCAGCCTGGGAGCGCGCCGATGAGGCTATTGCTGTGCGGCGGCGCCACAGCCGGCCATATCTTCCCGATCACGGCGGTCGCCGCCGAGCTCGCCACCCGCGACGCCAATCTCGCGGTCCTGGCCATCGGCGGGCGCCGCGAACTGGACCAGCGCCTGTTCGGCGACGCCGGCCACCCGTTCCTGGCCACGTCGGCCGCGCCGGTGGTCGGTGCGGGCGCGCGGCTCCCCTGGAATCTCCTCAAGACGTCTTCCGCCACCATCGCCGCGCTGCGCGCCATCCGTCGTTTCAAGCCCGACGTCGCGCTCAGCGGCGGCGGCTACGCCTCGATCCCCGGATCGATCGCCAGCCGGCTCGGCGGCGTCCCGTTGGTCCTGCAGGCCAACGACGTCCAGCCTGGCCGCGCGGCGCTGCTCATCGCGCGTTTCGCGCGTCTCATCACTGTTGCCTGCCAACCCGCGGCACTGGTCTTCGGCGGCCGTCCCACCGCCATCACCGGGCTCCCCCTCCGGCCCGGGTTTCGCCAGGCCGACGCCGCTCGCTCGCGCGCCCGCTTCAACATCCCTTCCGACCGCCCCCTCCTGGTCGTGATGGGTGGAAGTCAGGGCGCGCGCGCGATTAACCTAGCGCTCGGCCCGGTCCTCGACCGCTTGCTGCGGCGCGCCCACATCGTCCATCTAGCCGGGGCCGTCGGGCTCGACACCGCCACGGCCATCCGTGACTCGTTGCCCGACACCTCGCGCAACGCCTACACCCCGCTCGCCTTTCTGGGCGACGGTTTCGCCGACCTCCTCGCCGCCGCCGACCTGGCGGTGGCTCGTTCCGGTGGTTCCATCCACGAATTCACGGCCTCCGCGCTCCCCTCGCTGCTGATCCCCGGCGGTTTCGCCGGCGGCCACCAGGTCGCCAACGCCCGCTGGCTCGAAGCGGCCGGCGCGGCACTGGTCCTCGCAGAGCCCGACCTCACCGCCAATACGCTTTTCGAGTCCATCACCGGCCTGCTCGACGACCGCGAACACCTTGCCCGCATGGCCACCGCCGCCGAATTCCTAGGCCGGCCCGACGCCGCGGCACGGGTCGCCGACATCCTCGTCGACATCGCCGCCTCCCGGAAGGCCGCATGAGTGAAGCACCCGTCATGACCGCCCCCACCCCACCCCACGAGGCCCTCCCCGCCCGGGTGCATCTCATCGGCATCGGCGGCATGGCGTTGAGCGCCATCGCCGGCGTGTTGCTAGAGCGCGGCTCGCAAATCTCCGGCTCCGACATGGCCGCCTCCGCCTACACCGACCGTCTCCGTGTCGCCGGCGCCACCGTGCACATCGGCCACGGTGTCGCCAACCTCCCCGCCGCCGACCTGGTTGTCTTCTCCGCCGCCGTGCCCGACGATAATCCGGAGATGATCCGCGCCCGCGAACTCGGCATCCCGATCCTGCGAAGGGCCGAGTTCATCGGACGGCTGCTCGATCAGCGCCGGGGCGTGGCAATCGCCGGCACCCACGGCAAGACCACCACCACGGCCATGCTGGCCACCATTTTGAAAAGCGTCGGCCGCGATCCGGGCTACCTCATCGGCGCGGCGGTTCCTGATCTCAACGGCAACTCCGCCTGGGGCACCGACCCCGAATTCGTCATCGAGGCCGACGAATACGACAGCGCCTTCCTCGAATACCGCCCGCACATCGCAGTGATCAACCACCTCGAGCCCGATCACCTTGACTACTTCGGCAGCTTCGAGCGCATCCGCGACGAATTCCGCCAGTTCGCCGCCGCCGTGAAGACCGACGGACTCCTCATCGCCCGCGCCGGCATCCCGGCCATCGACGACCTCGTTGCCGCCGCCTCCTGCGAAGTTCTGCGTTTCGGCCCCGGCGGTGACTGGCAACTGGTCGACTTCGTTGACGGCGCCTGGGGCAGCACCTTCGACATTTCCGATCCCAACGGCGATTCGCACCCGGCGCGGCTGCCGCTACCTGGCCAGCACAACGCGCGCAACGCCCTCGCCGCCGTCGCCGCCGCCGTCGCCATCGGGCTCTCGGCCAAAGAAGCCATCGCCGGGCTCTCCGGCTTCCGCGGCGCCGACCGCCGCTTCGAACTCCTCGCCGAAGCGCGCGGCATCCGCATCGTCACCGACTACGCCCACCACCCCACCGAAGTCCGCGCCGCGCTGGCGGCGGCCGCCGGCACCGGCGCCGGCCGCGTCTGGGCCGTCTTCCAGCCGCACCTGCGCAGCCGCACCGAGGACTTCTTCGATGACTTCGCGGCGGCCTTTGGCGACGCCGACCGCGTCACCATCACCGAAATCTTCTCGCCGCCCGGCCGCGAGACGGGCACTCTCTCCGGCGCCGACCTTGCCGCCGCCATCAGCCCACCCGCCGGCTTCGCCGCCACTCTCGACGCCGCCCACGACCAGGTCACCACCGAAGCCCGCCACGGTGACCTGATCATCCTCATCGGCGCCGGCGACATCAACCGCCTGGCCGAAAGGCTTGCCCAATGGCTACGATCATGACCCGCTCTCTGCCCGCCTGGCCCGGTTCGGCCGCCGTCCTCGCGGACCATCCACTCGCGCCGCTCACCACCTTCGGCGTCGGCGGGTCGGCCGATCACTTCGCCGCGCCCGAATCCACGCCCGATCTTATCGCCCTGCTCGACGCCGCCCACGCGGCCGCAATCCCCATCACCGTGCTCGGCGAAGGCTCCAACGTCCTCATCGGCGACGCTGGCATCCGCGGCCTCACCATCCACAATCGCGTCGTCACCCTCGAAGCCATCCCCGCCAACGCCGTCCGCGCCGGCTCCGGCGTGCTCATGGGCCGGCTCGCCGCCTGGAGTGCCGAACGGGGCCTCGCCGGGCTCGAGTTCGGCGTCGGCATCCCCGGCTCGCTGGGCGGCTCCGTGTTCGGCAACGCCGGTTGCTTCGGCGTCGAAATCAAAGACGTCCTCATCGAAACCAACATCTGGCACGACGGCGCGCAGAGCCGGCTTAGCAACGCTGAGCTCGTCTTCGCCTACCGCCACAGCGCCCTCCAGGCTCTCTCTGGAACCCCGGTCGTGCTCGACGCCATCCTGCAGGCTGTCCCCGACGGGTCCGAGGCCATCCGCGCGCGCATGACTGAACTTTCCCGGCAGCGCCGCACCACCCAGCCCGCCAACCCCAGCGCCGGCTCCGTCTTTCGCAATCCACCCGACGACCACGCCGGCCGCCTCATCGAAGCCGCCGGGCTCAAGGGCACTCGCTGCGGCAATGCCCAAATCTCCGACCGGCACGCCAACTTCATCACCAATCGGGGCGGCGCCACGGCAGCCGATGTCGCGGCGCTGATCCATCGCGCCCGCGCCGCGGTCGCGGACCAATTCAACATCCAGCTAGAAACAGAAATCCGTTTCATCGGAGAAGGATTCGGAGCCTCGCCATGATCGAATTCGTCGACCGCCATTCCAGCAAATGGTTCTCCCTGGTCCTGGCCCTGGGCGCCGGCGCGGCGCTCATCTGGTTCCTGTCCTCTCCGTTGTTTACGATCCGTTCCATCTCACTGATCCGCGACTACGGCTCACCGCCGCCGCTGGTCGACGAACTCGAGCTGGCCAGCCGGCTCAACTGGGCCGTCGGCGAAAGCATCTTCCGGCTGCGCACCACCGATCTATCGGCCGAACTCGAAAACGAGCCGTCCGTCCGTTCCGCCGCGGTCGAGACGCGCCTCGACGGCTCGCTCATCATCCACGTCACCCACCGCCGCCCGGTGGCCAACTGGCAGGTCGGCGAGCAGACCTTCCTGGTGGACGAAACAGCCACCCTGCTGGCGGCCGGGACCGACCCCGACCTGGCGCTCACCGTCCACGACCTGGAAACCCGCGAACCGGCCATCGGCGACATCGTCAACCTCACCGCCCTCGAAGCCTCCTACATCCTCGACCAGAACTTGCCGCTGCTGGCGTTGGAGCCGCTCCACATCACCCACTCCGGCCCGGCGGGTATCACAGTCACCACGGTCGACGGGGTCGAGATCCTCTTCGGCCCGCCCGAAGGCCTCGAAGCCAAGCTCATCGCGCTCAACGCCGTCCTCGACGACGCCGCCCGCCAGGGCATCGCCATCCGCAGCATCGACCTGCGCCCGATCGACCGGCCCACCTACAAGGCATTCGATGCCGCCGAAGCCACGTTGCTGCCATGAAATACACGACCATTTAGCACCGACCACCGGTACAAGGAGGGAAACCGTGCCTAGGAGGAACCTGATAGTCGGCCTCGATGTCGGCACCACCAAGACCGCCATCGTCATCGGCGAGCTATACCGCGAGTCCCAGGTGCACATCCTGGGGCTGGGCACCGCCGAGTCGCGCGGTCTCAACAAGGGGCAAGTTGTCGATATCGGCCTTACGAGCCAGGCCATCGACCAAGCCGCGTTTCGGGGGGAACGCGCCGCCGGGGTCAAGTTTGACCGCGTCTGCGTCGGTATCGCCGGGGGGCACCTGCACTCCCAGAGCCACGCCGCCACGCTGCGCCTGCGCCCCAACGAAGTCTCCATCGCCCCGCACCATATCGATCGGGTCATCCAGACCACCGCCAACGTCGCCCTGCCGCCCGACCGCGAGATCGTCGCCGTTATCCCCAAAACGTTCTCGGTCGATGACATGCGCGGCGTCGCCAATCCGCGCGGCCTGGCCGGCCGCAAGCTGGGGGTTGAGACCCACGTCGTCAGCGGCATGATCAACGCCATGGACAACTTGGAGGCGTCGCTGAAGGCGGCCCGCGTCGGGATCGAACTCAGCATCTTGCAACCGCTCGCCTCGGCCCAGGCCGCGCTCACCGCCGAGCAGCGCCGCGACGGCGTCGTCCTGGTCGATATCGGCGGCGGCACCACCGACGTCGCGGTCTTCATGGACGACAACTGCTGGAACATCTCGGTGCTGGCGGTAGGTGGCAACCAAGTCACCGCCGACATCTCGCGCGGTCTGCGATTGCCGATGTCGGTCGCCGAAGACCTCAAGCTCCGCCACGGCCGGGTCGACGACGCCGCCCGCGAAGACGACTCTCTCATCGACGTGCCCGGGTTCGACCGCGGCGCGCCGATCGCCGTCCGGCGCTCCGACCTTTCGATGGTCATCGAAGCCCGCATGGCCGAGATTCTCGAACAGGTCCGCCAGGCCATCCGGGCCAGCGGTTACTTCGACCTGCTGCCGGCCGGCGTCGTGCTCACCGGCGGCGGATCGCAGCTACAGGGCCTGGTCCAACTCGCCGGCCGCGTCCTCGAGTTACCGGTCACCCTGGGCCGCCCGCCGGCGCTTTGGGGACTCGACGAAGAAGTCCGCCAGCCTGAATTCTGCACCGGCATCGGGCTCATCATGGCCGGGCTCGAAGCCCGCGCCGGCACCGGCTGGCTGGCCCCCAATCCCACCGGCCCGCAGGCCGTCTTCAACGGCGTTCAGGATTGGTTTCGCGGCCTCTTCGCGCCCAAACCCGGCTGGGAGACCGACTCCTAGTATTGAAAAAATCTCGTTTTGAACTATTATGTAAACCGTCGTTACGAGCGTTACGCGGCCATGGTCGATTACGCCACGATTGGACCCCGCTGGACCTTGTCTGAGCTACCGTTCTGGGAATGGAGCCGGCGGCCCGCCGGGACGAAAGGATCGGACACGCGATGACAGAGGAAACTCGCGGCGGCAGCCGGGTCACCCGGGTGTCTTCCTCCACGCCACCCGCCGATCCGGCTCCGGCCCGCGGTGGGCCCGGCGGCGGTATGGACGCGCTCGCTCAGATCAAAGTCATCGGCGTCGGTGGCGGCGGCAGCAACGCCGTCGACCGCATGATCCGCTCCAACATCGCCGGCCTCGAATTCATCACCGTCAACACCGACGCCCAGGCGCTGATGCGCTCGCTGGCGCCCACCCGCATCC
The DNA here is from genome assembly GCA_030744875.1 of Chloroflexota bacterium. Taxonomy (GTDB): domain Bacteria; phylum Chloroflexota; class UBA11872; order UBA11872; family VXNJ01; genus JASLPR01. The sequence goes on along the minus strand of JASLPR010000003.1, from coordinate 25,486 downwards.
GTATGGGCGACAAGGCCACCAAGGGGCTTGGCTCCGGCGGCGACCCCAACCTCGGTGAAAAGGCCGCCGAAGAAAGCTCCGACGACATCGCCGACGCGCTGCGTGGCGCCGACATGGTCTTCCTGGCCACCGGCCTCGGCGGCGGCACCGGCACCGGCGGCAGCCCCATCATCGCCGACATCGCGGCCGATGTCGGCGCGCTTACGGTTGCCGTCGTCACCCGTCCCTTCGAGTTCGAAGGCGCCAACCGAGCGCAGATCGCCGAAGACGGCATCGCCAAGCTGACCTCCCGCGTCGACACCGTCATCACCATCCCCAACGACAAGATCCTCGAAATCGCCGACCAGAAGATGCCGATTACCGACGCCTTCCGGCTCGCCGACGACGTCCTCCGCCAGGCCATCCAGGGCATTTCCGACCTCATCACCCAGCCCGGGCTCATCAACCTCGACTTCAACGATGTCCGCGCCATCATGACCAACGCCGGCAGCGCGCTCATGGCGCTCGGCCAGGCGTCCGGCGAAGACCGCGCCGTCAAGGCCATCCACGAAGCGCTGCACAGCCCGTTGCTGGACATCTCCATCGACGGCGCCAGCGGTGTCCTGCTCAACTTCACCGGCGGGCTCGACCTCACGCTATTCGAAGTCAACGAAGCGGCCACCATCGTCTCCGAAGCCGCCGATCCCAACGCCAACATCATCTTCGGCGCGGTCATCGACGAAGCGATGGAGTCCGAAATCAAAGTCACCGTCATCGCCACCGGATTCCATTCGGCCCGCAGCTGGGCCCTCCCCGGCCGGCGCGGCGCCGCCTTCCGCGGGACCATCGGCCAGCTCGGCGCCGAAACCGAGCGCGGTGGCGGCGACGCCGACATTCCGACCTTCCTGCGCCGTCGCGGCCAGAGCTAGCTCCCGCCGCCCGGCAGCTCCCGTCCCGCCGCATCAGCCTGTTACCGTCACTGCGTAGCCACGGACAAACTCGGAAATCCACCATCGCCGCCAGCGCTCTCCAGGAAGCCATCCGCGCCAACCACGCCCGCGTGCAGGAGCGCGTTGCCGCGGCCGTCGCACGGGCCGGCCGCGACCCCGCCGGCGTCACCACCGTCGCAATCACCAAGACATTCGACCTGCCCGTCGTTGAAGCCGCCCACGCCGCCGGACTCCGCGACCTGGGCGAAAACCGGGTCCAGGAAGCCCAGGTCAAGATCGAAGCCGCCCCCGCGGACATCCGCTGGCACCTGGTCGGCCACCTGCAACGCAACAAGGCCCGCGCCATCCCCCTCTTCCACCTCATTCAGTCCGTCGACAGTCTCCGTCTCGCCCGCGCCCTCGATCGCCACGCCAACCCCAGCCAGCCAATCCTCATCCAGGTGAATCTCACCGGCAACCCCGGCCAGCACGGCGTCGCTCCCGCCGAACTCGCGGAGTTGTGCGCCGCCATCGCCGCCGAAACGTCCCTGCACCTCGACGGACTCATGACCATCGCTCCCTTCGTCGACGAAGAGGCCGTCCTGCGCCCCGTGTTTGGCCGCCTCCGCGAACTGCGAGAGAATCTGATATCCGAGCTTCCCGGGCAGCCCTGGACCCATCTATCCATGGGCATGACCTCCGATTTCGAATACGCCGTCGAAGAGGGCGCCACCCTCATCCGGGTAGGCCGCGCAATCTTCGGCGAACGCAGCTAAAGTAACCCTTCACCATCCCGCCGGTCGGGTTTCAATTGCAGAAAGGGCCGAGCCCAATTGCCTCAGATCGCCGAGTTTGTCGATGCCGTCATCTCGATCCTCACGATTCTGCTTTTCGCCCGCGCCATCCTCTCCTGGTTCATCCAGGACCCCTACAACCCGATTATGCGCACCCTCTACGACCTCACTGAGCCCATCCTAGCCCCCATTCGCCGGCGCCTGCCCCCGATGGGTGGGTTCGATCTATCGCTGATCGTCGCCTTCATCGGACTGCGCATCATCGGCCAGCTCGTCGTCTCGCTGCTGCGAGGCTACGTCTAGTCTCGTGTCCCCGGCCCTGCACACCCGCGGCGATCGGGTCCTCCTCGATGTTGCCGTCTCCCCCGGGTCCAAGCGCGATGCCCTTCTCAGCGAGCACGACAACGCCCTCAAGATTTCGTTGAAATCACCGGCTCGCGAAGGCCGCGCCAACGCCGCCCTGGTTTGCTTCCTGGCCTCCACCCACCACCTCCCCCGACGCGACATCCAGATCCTCCGCGGCGCCTCCTCGCGACGCAAGACCATCGCCCTCAGCGGCGCGGCTCTCCCCGAGGTCCGTCACCGCCTTTTCGGAGTTCCCGTCGCATGAGCACCTTCCGCACCCCCCGCGGCACCCAGGACCTCCTCCCCGACGCCCGGCCCGGCTGGGACCACGTCGTTAGCGCATTCGAGCGCCGCTGCCGGCTGTTCGGCTACGACCGTATCGAGACCCCGACCTTCGAGAGCACCGCCCTCTTTGCCCGCGCCGTCGGCATCGATACCGACATCGTCTCCAAGGAGATGTACTCCTTCGACGATCGCGGCGGCGACAGCCTCACGCTGCGTCCCGAAGGCACCGCCTCGGTGGTCCGCGCCTATAACCAGCACGGCATGAAGAACTGGTCCCAGCCGGTCCGCCTCTATTACGTCACTCCCATCTATCGCTACGACCGCCCCCAGGCCGGGCGGCTCCGCCAGCACCACCAGATCGGGGCCGAAGTCCTCGGTGAAGCTGACGGCCACGTCGACGCCGAGGTCATCGCACTCACCTGGGGTGTCCTTGGCGACCTGGGGCTCGCCGATCTTCAACTGAACCTCAACAGCATCGGCGATCCCGACGACCGCGCCGCCTACCGCGAAGCGCTACTTGCCTACTACCGCCCTCTCGAGGACCAGCTCTGCCGCGACTGCCGCACCCGGCTAGAGAGCAACCCGCTGCGGCTGCTCGACTGCAAAGAGGCCTCCTGCCAGCCGCACAAGGCCGCCGCGCCGCACTCCATCGACCACCTCAGCGCCGAAGCCGCCGCCCATTTCGAGCAGGTCAAAGCCGGGCTCGAAGCCCTGGGCATCCCCTTCAAGGTCGACCACCTCTTGGTCCGCGGGCTCGACTACTACACCCGCACGGTATTCGAGATCTGGCCGGCCACCGTCGGCGGCCAGACCACCATCGCCGGCGGCGGCCGCTACGACCTGCTGTCCGAGTTCATCGGCGGCGATCCGCTGCCCGGGGTCGGCTTCGGCTGCGGCATCGAGCGCGTCCTGCTGAACCTCGAAGCCGCCGGGCTGCTCCCCCCGCCCCCCACCAGGCCCACCGTCTATATCGCGCCGCTCTCCGAAGCCGCCCAGCCCACCGCTACCGGACTCGCCGGCCGCCTGCGCGCCGCCGGCATCGCCGTCCTCAGCGGATATCGCGGCGCCAGTCCCCGCTCGCACCTGCGTCGCGCCAACACCGCCGGCGTCCGCTACGCCGCCATCCTCGGTGATCGCGAACTCGAATCCGGCCGCGTCGCCCTGCGCGACATGCTCTCCGGCCTCCAGGAGGACGTCGCCCTCAACGACCTCATCGCCGAGATCGCAAAGCGTTCTGCCTCCCCGTCCGGGTAGGCCTCTCGCTGTTACCATCTAAGGTCTTCGTTCGCCGACCTTCCCTGACCAGACCGGACATCCCCCATGCTCGCGATAATCGACTACGGCTCCGGCAACATGCGCAGTATCGAGCGCGCCGTCCGCCACGTCGGCGCCGACTACCAGATCACCATCGACCCGGCCGTCATAGCGACCGCCGACGGCATCGTGCTCCCCGGAGTCGGGGCGGCCCGCGACACCATGACCGGTTTGCTCAGCCGCGACCTGACCGGGCCGGTTCGGGAGGCCATCGCCTCCGGCCGGCCGTTCCTCGGCGTGTGCATGGGCCTGCAAGCGCTCTTCACCGACAGCGAAGAAGACGGCGGCACCGACTGCCTCGATCTCTATCCCGGCACCATCCGCCGTTTCCCCGACGGGCTCCACATCCCGCACATGGGCTGGAACCAGGTCACTCCCCGACGCGACGTGCCGATCCTCGAAGGCATCGCCCCCGGCACCAACTTCTACTTCGTTCACTCCTACTGCGCCGGACCCGCCGACGCTGATTTCTGCGGTGCAAGTACCGAGTACGGCGTCGAATTCCTCAGCGTTCTTCACGACGGCAACATCTTCGGCACCCAGTTCCACCCCGAGAAGAGCGGCCGTCCCGGGCTGCGCATCTACGCCAACTTCGCCCGTCTCTGCGGCGAATCCGTCGACCCGGACGCTGTCTAACGTGGACATCTTCCCCGCCGTCGACATCCAGAACGGCCAGGCCGTCCGCCTGCGCCAGGGCGACTTCGACCGCGTCACCGTTTTCGACGACTCCCCCGCGGCCGCCGCCCGCCGCTGGGCCGAGGCCGGCGCGTCGTGGATCCACATCGTCGATCTCGACGGCGCCCGCACCGGCAAAGCGGCCAACGCCGGGCTCATTCGCGAAGTCGCCCAGCAGATCGATGTCCCGATCCAACTCGGCGGCGGCATCCGCGATCTCAAGGCGGTCGTCGCGGCGCTCGATCTCGGTGTTGAGCGGGTTGTCATCGGCACCGCCGCGCTGCGCGACCCCGAGTTCTTCCAGACGGCCAGCCGCAAATTCCCCGGCCGCATCGTCGCCGGCATCGACGCCCGCGACGGCCTGGTCGCCACCCACGGATGGGCCGAAACCTCCAGCATTTCCGCCACCTCCGCCGCCGCCGACCTTTCGCTGCCCGGCGTGGCGGCCATCGTCTTCACCGACATCGCCTGCGACGGCATGATGCAGGGTCCGAACATCGACTCTCTGCGCGAAGTCATCGCCGCCGCCTCGGTCCCGGTCATCGCCAGCGGCGGCATCTCCACTCTCGACGATGTCCGCGCCGTCGCCCGCCTCGGCGTCTCCGGCGCCATCATCGGCCGCGCTTTGTACGACGGCTCCATCGGCCTCAGCACCGCGCTCGAACTCGCCACCAACCCGGAAAGCTAATGCTCACCCGCCGCATAATCCCCTGCCTCGACGTCAAGAACGGACGCAACGTCCGCGGCGTCCGCTTTTCCGCCGACCGCGACGCCGGCGACCCGGTCGAGCTGGCCGCCTACTACAACCAATCCGGCGCCGACGAACTAGTCTTCTACGACATCACCGCCTCCGCCGAGCACCGCGACATCATGCGCGGATTGCTGGAGCAGGTCGCCGACCAGGTGTTCATCCCGCTCACCGTCGGCGGCGGCATCCGCAACCCCGACGACATGTTCCAGATGCTCCGCGCCGGCGCCGACAAGGTCTCGCTGAACACTGCCACAGTGGAGAATCCCGAAATCATCCGCGAAGGCGCCAATCGCTTCGGCAGCCAGTGCATCGTCCATTCTATCGACGCGCAGCGGGTCGCCGAGGGGTCGGACCGCTGGGAAGTCTGGACCCACGGCGGCCGCGTCAACACCGGGCTCGACGCCATCGCGTGGGCCGTCCGCGGAGTCGAACTCGGCGCCGGCGAGATCGTCATGAACAGCATCGACGCCGACGGCACCCGCGACGGCTACGATCTCGATCTCCTCCGCGCCGTCAGTCGCTCCGTGCCGGTCCCGGTGGTCGCCTCCGGCGGCGCCGGCACGCTCGAACACCTGGCCGAGGCATTATCAGAGGGCGAAGCCCACGCGGTGCTCGCCGCCTCGATCTTTCATTACAAAGACTTCACCGTCGACGACGCCAAAGAGTACCTGGCCGAAAAGGGCATCCCCGTGCGCAAGGATTTCTAGATGAACACCACCGACCGCATTGATCCATCCGCTATCAAGTTCGACGCCAACGGGCTGATCCCGGCCATCTGCCAGCACCACGAGACCGGCCAAGTGCTGGTGCTCGCCTTCATGAACGAGCAGTCATTCCGCCGCACGCTGGAGATTGGCCAGGCGGTTTTCTGGAGCCGCTCCCGCCAGGAGCTATGGCACAAGGGCGTCACCAGCGGCAACTACCTGGGAGTAGTCTCGATCCGCATCAATTGCGAGGAGAACTCCCTACTGCTGCTCTGCGACCCGGTCGGCCCCACCTGCCACACCGGCGAGGTGTCCTGCTACTACCGCGAGCTGGACTGGGAGTCGCCCGCCCGGAACTAGCCGGGCCCGAAAGACACCTGAGGCGGGGCCGCTCGGCCCCGCCTCCGAATTTCGCTACCGGATTCGTTAGCGCACTCTAGCGATTATTGCCCCGGCCGTTGCCGTTGCCGCCCCCATTTCCGCCGCCGTTGCCGCTGTTGCCGGGTCCCGCGTCATCGTCGTCGTCATCACCGTCATCGGCGTCGAGGAGGCCCTGCGCTACCTGATCTAGCTCAACTCGCCGGCAGCAGGCGCGGGTCCGGCCGAAACGCCGGCCAGCGTTCCTCACCGGCATAGTTGGTCAGCCGCAGCAGCAGCAGACCATCCGGGGTCGTCAGGTAGATTTCCGGGTTGTAGTCGCGTTCCGACACGAACGCGATAAAGCGCCCGTCCGGCGACCAGGCCGGCGCCTCGTCAGCCGGCAATTCGCCCTCCACCGGCACCGGGATCACCGCCTGGTCGGTCCCGTCGGAGTTCATCAGGTAGAGCCGAAACGATCCCGCCCGGTCGCTGCTGAAGGCGATCCGGAGGCCGTCCGGCGACCAGTCCGGCGAGGCATCCACGCCCGGCGCGTCGGTCAGCCGCGTTATCCCCCCGCCCGCTATCGCCACCAGATAGATATCGAAATCGGTCGTCCGCGCCGAGCCAAACACCACCCGGTCCCCATGCGGGCTCCAGTCCGGCTCCACATCCGCCGCCGGGTGCTCCGTGAGGCGGGTTTCTGCCCCGGTCGCCACGTCGATTGTGTAGATATCGGTGTTGCCGTCGCGCGCCGAATGAAACGCGATCCGCGTCCCGTCCGGCGACCAGCTCGGGTGCAAGTCGTCGCCTTCCGAGGTCGTCAGCCGCCGCACATTGAACCCGTCGGGATCCATAAGCCAGATATCGAAATTGCCGTCCAGGCTCTTCGAGTAGGCGATGGTCCCGCCGTCCGGGCTAAAAGCCGGCATCACCTCATCGCTGGGCACGTTCGTCACCTCCGCCTGGCCTTCGCCATCGCCGCCCATCTGCAGGATGTTCAAGTCACGCCCCTGGTCGCGCTGGAACACGATCAGGTGCTCGCTCAGCTCCCGCGGCGCCTCGGTCGGCGCCGGGGGCGGCGCCGGAGTCGGGGTCGCCGTGGCGGTTGGCTCCGGAGTCGCCATCGGCGTCGCCGTAAACGTCGGCACCGGCGTGATCGTCGGCGTCGCCGGGAACACCGGGCTTGTGTCCACCGTCGGCCGGGCGGTCGGAAACAGCACCGGCGGAGCCGCCGTCCGTCGCGGTCGGGGCGTCGCCGTCGTCAGCGGCGCAAGGCCCGATCCCGCCGTCGGGATCCGCGCGATCGTCGGCGCCACCGTCGCGGTCCCGACCGTGGGCGTCGCCGTCACCCGCACCACCACCCGTTCCACCACTCGTTCGCCGGTATTGCAGGCCGCCAACAGCAGCAGCCCCGCGGCCAGCGCGGCCACCAGGCGCACGCACCGCGCTCGCTTCGCCGGCGACTTCGTCAAAAGCACACGCAACAACCCCACCACCGGCCCAACCGCCAGTCGCATCCCGATCAGCCCCCGGCTAGCCCAGGTCGGCCAGCAGTCCGTCCAGCGCCCGTTTCGCGTCGCCATACAGTTCCGGTCCGGTATCGCCAAAGCTCCTCCCCGCCAGCGCCAGGTGCGGCTCCAGCGTCAGGTGCGAGCCGATCCGCTCGTCGCGGGCCGCCCGCAGCAGTTCCGGCCAGCACGCCTTGCCGGTCCCCGCCAGCACGATCTGTCCCGGGCCCAGCGCGTCCTTGATGTGAAAATAGGCGATCCAGCCCTTCAGCGCCTCCCAGGCCTCGTCGTACGGATCCACCCCGGCGACCACGAAATTGCACGCGTCGTAGACCATCTTCAAGTTCGGCATGTCCAGTGATTCGAAGATGTCCACGCAGGCCGCCACGCCCTCGCCATAAAGTTCGCTCTCGTTCTCCACCACCACGATCAGTTCCGGCATCTCCCGGGCCGCCAGTTCCGCGATCACCCGCAGCCGCTTGAGCGCCTCCTCCCGGTGCTCCGCCGACACCGGCCCCTCGGGCACGTAAGACGAAAACACCCGCAGGTAGGGAGACCTCAAGTACTTCGCCGCCCGCAGCGCCCCGCGGAACCGCTCCAGGTCCGGTTCGAAGGGCTCGCCCACCGGGTACTTGCCCACCGGCGAGGCGATCCCCGCACAGCCGATCCCGGCCGTCCGCAGCGCCGCCGCCATCCCCTCCAGATCGGCTTCGGTCGCCTCGTCGATCACCTTCTGCTCGCCGCCCTCCAGCCGAAAGCGCCGGATCTCCACGTTCGGGATTTCCAGTTCGTTCAGCACCGCCAGCTGCTCCACAAACATCTCAGTGATCTCGTCCCCCAACCCGCTGAGCTCCCAGTGCATCCGCGTGATCCTTTCTTCCGGCCGGCGAACTCACCGACCGCGCAAATCTCTAGCCCGATCGATCCAGCAGTGACGAAAACGCCTCCTGCGGAATTTCCACCTGGCCCACCCGCTTCATCCGTTTCTTGCCCGCCTTCTGCTTCTCCAGCAGCTTGCGTTTCCGCGTCACGTCGCCGCCATAGCACTTCGCCAGCACGTCCTTGCGCATCGCCGGCACGTTCTCCCGGGCCACCACCCGGCCACCGATCGCTCCCTGCAGCGCCACCGGAAAGAGCTGCCGGGGAATCACCTTGCGCAGCCGCTGCACGATCTCGCGCACCCGCAACGTCCCGCTCTCGCGATCTGCAATCACCGACAGCGCATCGACCGGCTCGCCGTTCACCAGCACGTCCAGCCGCACCACATCCGCCGCCCGGTATTCCGACAGCTCGTAGTCCATCGACGCATAGCCGCGAGTCGCCGATTTCAGCCGGTCGAAGAAGTCGATCAGCAGTCCCGCCAGCGGCACCCGGTAGCTCAGCAGCACCCGGGTCGGCTCCAGGTACTCGATTTCGCCGATCTCGCCGCGGATCTGCCGCACCAGTTCGATCACGCTGCCGATGTACTCCGTCGGGGCCACCACGCTCAGGTCCGCCCAGGGCTCTTTGACGACCTCCAGATTCGACCGATCCGGCAATTCAGATGGCCGGCCGACCGTCGCCACGGTCCCGTCGTGGGTGGTTATTTCGTACTCCACGTTCGGGTTGGTCATCACCAGGTCCAGGTCGTACTCGCGTTCCAGGCGCTCGCGCACAATCCCCATGTGCAGCAGGCCCAGAAAGCCCACCCGAAAGCCAAAGCCCAGCGCACCCGACTCTTCCGGTTCAAAGGTCAGCGCCGAGTCATTCAGCCGCAGGGTTTCCAATCCCTTGCGCAACGCCGCGAAGTCCGGCGGGTGCTCCGGATAGACCCCGGCGAACACCATCGGCTTCGCCGGCTCGTAGCCCGGCAGCGCCTCCACCGTGTCATCTCCCAGGCGCAGCAACGTGTCGCCCACCGGGCAATCCTGGATGTCCTTCAGCCCGGTTCCCACGTAACCAACCTCGCCGGCGGTCAGCCAGTCCACCGGCTGAAAGGCCGGCGTAAAGATCCCCACTTCAAACGCCTCCGCGTCCTGCCGGCTCCCCGGCAACCGGATCCCGTCGCCTTTCTGCAGCCAGCCGTCCACCACCCGCACATAAGCCATCACCCCCTGGTGCTTGTCGTAGCTCGAATCAAACACCAGCGCCCGCAGCTCCTTGTCCTCGTCGCCCATCGGCGCCGGCAGCCGATTCACCACTGCCTCCGCCACCCCGCGCACCCCCAGCCCGGTCTTTGCCGAGAGCTCCAATATCTCACCCGCGTCCACTCCCAGCACCTCCGCGATTTCGCCTTTCACCGCCTCCGTCCGCGCCGACGGCATATCCACCTTGTTCACCACCGGCACCAGCTCCAGGTCCAGTTTCAGCGCCTTGTGCACATGCGCCACCGTCTGGGCCTCGATCCCCTGGGAGGCGTCCACCAGCAGCACCGCCCCCTCGCACGCCGCCAGCGCCCGCGAAACCTCGTACGAAAAGTCCACGTGCCCGGGCGTATCGATCAGGTTGAACTGGTAGTCCTCGCCGTCATCGGCCGCGTAGTCCATCCGGATCGCCGTCGCCTTGATGGTGATCCCGTGCTCGCGCTCCAGGTCCAGCGTGTCCAGCAGTTGTTCGCGCATCTCGCGATCGCTCACCGCCGAAGTCATCTCGATCAAGCGGTCCGCCAACGTGGATTTCCCGTGGTCCACGTGGGCGATGATGCAGAAGTTGCGGATGCGTTTGAGGTCGGCGGCGCTCATTCCGACAATTCTAATTCAGTCGGCGCCATTCCCTCGCCCAAGCCACTCCATCACCTTCGCGCGAATGCCCCGCGCCTCCTCCGCTCCCAGCAGCAGCATCCCGATTCCGTACACCAGCGCCCCGGCCAGCACGTACAGCGCCAGCCACCCGGCATTCGCCACGCTCGACGCCCCGCCCGGCCACGTGGCCAGGCGCAGACCCAGCACCACCAGCGCTGCCAGCACCGCCATCGCCCCCACCCGCGCCGTCCCGAGCGCGAAGCCGCCCTCCGGACCCGGCAACCGTCGCCGCAGCAGCCAGTACATCGCTCCCGCCTCCAGCAGCGCCCCGATCGACACCCCCAGCGCCAGCCCGCCGATGCCCATCCAGATCGACAGCAACCACGATAGCAGCATATGCACCACCAGCGAGCCCACCGCCACCAGCACCGGCGTACGCGTGTCCTGCATCGCGAAGAACGCCCGCGCCAACACCTCCACCGCCGCATGCCCCACGAGGCCAACCGCGTAGAACACCAGCGCCGCCGCCGTCAGCGCCGTCGCGTCCGCGTCAAAGGCGCGGCGCTCGAACAGCACCCCGATCAGCGGGGTCGCCACCACGATCAACCCGGCGGCGGCCGGCGCGGTCAGGAACAGCACATTGCGCAGCGCCCAGTGGTACTGCTGGCTCAGGCCTTGTCGGTCGCCCCCGGCCCACAGCGACGCAAACGCCGGCAGGCTCGCCTCGGCAAACGGGATCGCCAGCACTCCGAGAGGGAACAGGAGCAGCAGCCAGCCATTTGCCAGCGCCGCCACCGACGACTCGCCGATGTAGGAGGCCAGGAAGTTCACGAAGAAGAAGCTGCTCTGCACCACCGCGAAGCCCAGCAAACGCGGCGCCATCAGGCGCAGCACCCGCCGCACGGCCCGATCGCCGGGCCCGCTGCGCACCCGGTAGCGAATCCCAACCCGCGCCAGCCTCGGCGCCTGGATGGCCATGTGAACCAGCGCGCCCGCCAGCGTCCCCCACACCAGGCCCATCACCCCGAATTCGTCGGTCAGGAACACCGCCCCGAAAATCGTCCCCAGGTTGTAGAGCACCGGGCCCAGCGCCGGCAGCAGGAACTGCCGTTCCGATTGCAGCACGCCCTTCGCCACCGCGCTCAGACCCAGCAGCAGCGGCGAGATCATCAACCAGCGGGTCGCCTCGACAGTCGTCGCCCGGGTCTCGGCGTCGAATCCCGGCAGCAACAGGTCGGTCAGCGGCTCGGCCAGCAACGCTCCTAGCGCTCCGGCCACCACCATAAAGACCGCCAGCGAATTGAAAATCCCCGACACCAACTCGCTCACCCGTTCCCGCTGATCGGCATCGCGGAATTCGGTGTAGACCGGGATCAGCGCCGAGATCAGCGCCCCACCGGCGAATAGGGTGAACAACGTGTCGGGCAGGCGGAAGGCGGCGAACCAGGCATCAGCCTCGGCACCGACTCCAAAGACGGCGGTGATGGCGGCCTGGCGCACGAAGCCCAGCAGCCGGCTCGCCAGGAAGAAGCCCATCAGCAGGGCGGCGGCCAGGCTCACGCCGCGCCGCGCGTTCAAACCCGCTTCCGGCGCCGCTCCCGAATCCGCCTGCTCCAACCTATTCCCCAAATTCATCGCTCGTTATGTCAAGTGCACCGGATTATATTAGCCCATCTGCTCCTTCACCCCCCCACCCCGGCCGGCCACCGCTCAACTCCATCGTGAACAACACCGGCTTCACCCCCAAAAACACCGAATTCGTGCTCCTCTCCTTCGAGTGGCCCGATTAACCCTATTCTCAGGCTGGCGGCCTCGGCGTTCGCGTCACCAACCTCGCCACGGCACTCGCCCGGCTCGGTTTCCAGACCCACCTCTTCTTCGTCGGCGACCCCGACCTACCCGGCTTCGAGGAGCGCGAGGGCGGCCGCCTGCGGCTCAATCGCTGGTGCCAGAGGCAGAGCCAGTACCACCGCGGCGGGGTCTACGACAACGAGGAGTGGAAGGTAACCAACTACCAGGAAACCATCCCCCATCACGTCTCCGCCTTCGTGGTCCGTTCGGCGGTCGACGCCGGCCGGCAGGTGGTCATCATCGCCGAGGAGTGACACACCGCCGAGATGCTCTATCGTTTGAGTGATTCCCTGCATTTCCTGGGCCTGCGGGGCAACTGCTTCCTTATGTGGAACGCCAACAATGACATGTCGTTACACCGCATCAACTGGGGGCGGTTGGCCTTCGCGGCGCAGCTGACCGCCGTCAGTCGCTACGTCAAGCACCAGATGCGCTACGTCAACTGCGACGCCGTCGTCATCCCCAACAGAATCCCCGACTGGATGCTCGCCGGCGTCCCGGGCGCCGACACCGACAAGCTCCGCGACGCCCTTGGCGCCGACATCCTCTTCTTCAAGATCGGCCGTATGGACCCGGAAAAGGCTGACTGCAGGCCGCCGACGCCATCGCGGCGCTCAAGGCCCGCGGCGTCAAAGCCCGGATGGTCATGAAGGGCGGCAGCGCCGAGGATCACCGTGGCCACTTCCTGGGCCACGTCCACTGGCTCGGGCTGAGCTTCGCCGAGGCCCGTCCCGAGGGCCGTTCCCTCGAAGAGATCGCCGCGTCGCTCAACCACCACCGCGACGCCGACATCATCGACATCCAAGCCTTCATCCCCGACCAGGTCCTGCCGCCGCTCTATGCCGCCGCCGACGGCGTGCTCGTCAACAGCATATACGAGCCGTTCGGGCTGGTCGGGCTTGAGGCCATGGCCGCCGGCGGCATCGCCTACGTCGGCCCCACCGGCGAGGACTACGCCCTGTCGGCGCAGAACGCGGTGGTCCTCGACACCGACCACGGCGACGAAATCGCGGTCATGGCGCTCGAATTGCAACGCGATCCCGAGTGGGCATCGCGGCCGCGCGGCAACGCCCGCGACACCGCCGCCCTTTTCACCTAGCAAGAGGCCATCGGCGTCCTTTTGCGCAAGCTCCCCTTGATGGCCTCCACCCAAATGGCCTGGCGCTAATGGCTAAGCACCTGGTCGTCTACTCGTTGATCCATCAACCACGCCGCGTTCGTCTCCCCGCCCGCCCCATCGAGGCCGGGGCCAGCCCGGCCGACATGGCCGAGTTGCTCTTCGATCCGGAGCTCGACAAGCACTACCTCGATGTCATCGGCAAATGGTGCTACCACCCGGCGGCGCAGGCCTGGAGCGACATGCTCGACGACGGCATGAAGCTCGGCATCGGCTTCTCGCTTTCAGTCTTGCGGCAGTTCGAGAAATGGGACCCGCCGTTGCTGGCTCGATTCCAGAAGCTGGTCGCCAAACCCGGGGCCGAGCTGATCGGCGTCACCCCCTATCACGGCACCAGCCTGCTCTTCAGCCTCAGCGACTTCATCGACCTCATGCGGCTGGCCGGCGACGGCCTCCACGCGCACTTCGGCGTGCGCCCGACCGTCACCGACACCACCGAGATGATGATGTCCAGCGACATCTACCGCGCCATCCACGAGGCCGGCTTCAGCGGCGCGTTCATGGACGGCCGCCCGTGGGTCATGCAGTGGCGTTCCGCCGCCCATCTCTACCACGCCGGGCTGCCGGTCAAGCTGCTCACCCGCCACTTCGACCTCAGCAACGACGTCGGCCACCACTTCTCGAACCACTCCTGGGACGGTTGGCCGCTGCTCGCCGACGAATACGCCCGCTGGATCGACGAAACGCCCGGCGATCTGGTTACGCTGGCCTGGGATCTCGAAACCTTCGGCCACCACCACAACCACGGCACCGGCATCTTCGAGTTCCTGCGCGCGCTGCCCGCCGCGTTGCGCAAACGGGGCATTACCTCGCTGCTCCCGTCCGAAGCCATCGAGTACTTCGGCCCGCGCAGCCACCAGATCCCGCTCCCGCCGTTCCCGGTCACCTGGGCCGGCGCCAGCGGCAGCATGGATTTCTTCCTTGGCAACCGCCAACAGCAGGCGGTCTTCCGGCTCATGATCACCGCGCTAAACAAGGCCCGCCTCACCGGCGACGAGGACCTCGTCGACATCGCCCTCTGGCTCAGTCAGTCCGACAACCTCCACTGGCTGCAGGCCATCAACGCCACCGGCTCCGAGGCCGAGGTCTCCGCCTACTTCACCCCCGTCTCCTGGCGTCATCTGGGGCTCGACCAGATGGTCTGGGAGCACCAGTGCGTCTACAAGAATTCCATTAATGCGCTCGATGATTACCGGTAGGCTGCCCGTAACCCCATTCAATCCAGACGGGCCGTCCCGACCATGCGCATAGCCTTCCTCACCTGGGCATACCCGCCCAACGTCGTCGTCGGCCTCGGCGTCTACAGCCAGTACGCCGTCCGCGAATTGGTCAAGCTCGGCCAGGACGTCACCGTCTTCACGCCCAACCACGGCCCCCAGCCCGAAGACGCCATCGAGAACTGCGTGCGCGTCATCAGGCCGCGGGTCTACGACATCTCCGGCAGTTTTCCGGGTGTGGTCAACGCGCAGTTGCAGCAGTGGGACGTTTCCTTCAACGATCTCTACCTCTCCAATCTCCTCTGAGTCGGCAAGGTCCTCGAGCAGCACGCCGAGATACCGTTCGACCTCATCGCCGTGCAGGATTGGCTCAACGCCCCGGCCGGGCTGGCGCTGGCCCGGCACGAGCTGGCCCCGATGGTCTTCCACATCCACAGCGCCGAATGGGGCCGCATGGGCGGCGGCGGCTCCCCCACCGTCACCTACTGGGAAGAAGAGCTCGGCCACCAGGCGGACGCCGTCATCACGGTCAGTCTGGCCATGCGCGAAGACCTCCTCGAGCACAGCTTCAATCCCGAGACCACCCACGCCGTCTGGAACGGCATCGACCCGGCCCGCTACCACCCCGACGCTCCCGGCCGGCAGCGGGTCCGCGCGGAATACGGCTTCGCGACCGACGACCTGGTCACGCTCTTCATCGGCCGGCTCACGTCGGTCAAGGGCGTCCTGCCACTGATCGAAGGCTGGCCCAACGTCGCCGCCATTTCGCCCGAGGCGCGGATGGTCATCCTCGGCTCCGGCGAGTTCCAGCCGATCGTCGAAGAGCGCATCAACGCCCTGGACATCGGCGGCAGCGTCGTCCTGCGCAGCGAATTCGTCAGCGAAGACGAGCGCATCGCCCATTACTCGGCCCCCGACATCTGCATCTTCCCCTCGCTCTACGAGCCGTTCGGCATCGTGTCTCTGGAGGCCATGTCCATGGCCAAGCCGGTCGTCGTCGGGGCACGCGGCCTGGTCGGGTTCCGCGAGCAGGTCATTCCTGAAGGCCCCGAGCAGTGCGGCATCCACGTCGACGGCAACTCCGCCGAAGACGTCGCCTGGGGCATTGCCCAGTGCCTGCAAGACCCCACTCGCGCCGCCGAATGGGGCCGGCGCGGCCGCGAGCGCGCCCTATCCACCTTCACCTGG
The DNA here is from genome assembly GCA_030744875.1 of Chloroflexota bacterium. GTDB lineage: Bacteria > Chloroflexota > UBA11872 > UBA11872 > VXNJ01 > JASLPR01. Next base: position 9,689 of record JASLPR010000003.1, on the reverse strand, counting down.
GAATCCGTCATGGACCGGACGCTCGGTACCTACGAAGGCGCCGCCGGCTAGTCCGCGCTGGTTCGGGGCTGTTGGGGGCGGGTTCCGGGGCCAGGCTGGTTGCTGCCTGGCTGCCGGCTACTCCTCGGCCAACTCGATCAGCACGGCCTCGCCCATCCCCACGGCGCGCAACTCCGCCACCGGCACCGTGCGCAACTGGCCCAGCGGATTCACTTCGCTGGCGGCGCGAATTTCGTCCGGCGAGCGGCTGGCCGGCGTCGCCCCCCAGAAGATACAGAACGCCGAACCCGGCGGCCAATACGCCAACTCCCCCTTCGACACCACCGCCCGCGCGCCCTCCTCCGCATCAGCCGACACCGGGATGCCAAAATAAATCTCATCGCCCCAAGTACTCGCCGAGCCGGTGATCGGCAGCGCCGCCAGGATCGTGTCGGCCGTATCCGACTCGTTCAGGTCGGCCAGCAGTTCCAGTTCGCCCATCGTGATCTTGATCGCGGCCACGGCGCCCTCCTTCGGTTGGTCCGCCATTCTACGGCCCCCGTCACCCCGGGACCCCGGCCTCCGTTCCCCCTGTATCGGCGGCTATACTGCGAACTTCCAAAAAGGAGCGGCTTCACCGGACATGAACGTCGGCATCATCAACGCCACCAGCTACTTCGGCATTGACCTCATCCGGCTGCTCGCCGGCCATCCCGGGCTCGCGGTCACGGCGGTCACGGCCCGTTCGCAGGCCGGCAAGGCTCTCGGCGAAGTCTTCCCGCACCTGCGCGCCACCGACCCGACCGTCGCCACGCTGACACTCACTCCCGACCTCGACGGCTCGCTTGACCTGGTCTTCTCCTGCCTGCCCCACGCCGTTTCGGCCCCGGCGCTGCTGCCGTTCATCGCCGCCGGGGTGCCGGTCATCGACGTCAGCGCCGACTTCCGACTCAACGACGCCGCCGAATTCAAACGCTGGTACGACAGCAACCATCCGGCCCCGGAACTACTCGACCGCACGGTCTATGGCCTCACCGAGATCCACCGCGACGCCATCCGCTCCACCACCATCGTCGGCAATCCCGGCTGCTACCCCACCGCAACCCTGCTCGCCCTCGCCCCGGCCTTCGCCGCCAGCATCGTCGAGCCCGACGTAATCGTCGACGCCAAGTCCGGCGTGTCGGGCGCGGGCCGTTCGCTGAAGCTCGACAGTCACTACTCCGAAGTCAACGGGAGCGTCCACGCCTACGGCGTCGCCGGCCACCGTCACAGCGCCGAAATGACCCAGGAGCTAACCGCACTGGCCGGCGCGCCGGTCGCCGTCAATTTCGTCCCCCACCTGGTTCCGATGACCCGCGGCATCCTCGCCACCTGCTACGCCACCTTGCGCCAATCGACCAGCGCCGCTGACATCGCCGCCGTCTACCGCGACTTCTGCCGCGACGAACCCTTCCTGCACTACAGCGAGGTCCCGCCGCGCACCAAATGGGTCGCCGGGACCAATCACAGCTTCCTGCACGCCGTGCTCGACCAGACCGGCCGCCGTCTGGTCGCATTCGGCGTCATCGACAACCTCGTCAAAGGCGCCGCCGGCCAGGGAGTCCAGAACGCCAACCTGATGCTTGGCCTCGACGAGACCGCCGGCCTCGCCGTCGCCCCTCTTTACCCCTAGCGATCGCGTTGTGAAGGAACTCGACGAATACAGACAAGTTGAGTCGGGAGTCACCGCTCCCCTGGGATTCGTCGCCGGCGGCCTCGCCTGCGGCATCAAGCCCTCCGGTAATCTCGACCTGGGCATCGTGTTTTCGGAGCACGGCGACTGCGCCGTGGCCGCCACCTTCACCCGCAACGTCTTTGCCTCGCCGGGGGTGCGCTACGACCGCGCCGTCGTTGGCCGCGGGGTGGCGCGGGCGATCGTCTACAACAGCGGCAACGCCAACGCCGCCACCGGCGAACAGGGTTTCCGCGACACGGCGGCCATGGCCGCCGGCGCGGGCGCGAAGCTCGGCATCGAGCCCGATCTGGTACTGGTCTCCTCCACCGGCGTCATCGGCGTGCCGCTGGACATGGATCTCATCAACAAAGGCATCGACGCCGTTGAGCTATCCCGCGACGGCGCCGGCGACGCCGCCGCCGCCCTCCTCACCACCGACCCCTTCCCCAAACAGGCCGCACTCGAACTCGACCTCACCACCGGCAAAGTCCGCATCGGCGGCATGTGCAAAGGCTCCGGGATGATCCATCCCGACATGGCCACCATGCTCGCCTACTTCACCACCGACGCCGATCTGCCGCTCGACGCCCTCCGCGAGCTCACCCGCGAAGTCGTCGACGTCACCTTCAACACCATCTCCGTCGACGGCGACAGCTCCACCAACGACACCGTCGCCTTCCTGGCCAACGGCGCCGCCGGCGTCACCCTCGAACCCGGTACCGCTGACTTCGACGAGTTCGCCGCCGCCTTTCGCGCCCTCGCCCTGCACCTGGCGGTCGAGATCGTGCGCGGCGGCGAGGGCGCCACTCGGATCTTCGAAGTCACCGTCGCCGGCGCCTCCACCGAGGCCGACGCCCACCTGATCTCCCGGGCCATCAGCGCCTCCAGCCTCATGAAGGCCGCCGTCTACGGCGCCGACCCCAACTTCGGCCGCATGCTCTGCGCCGCCGGCTACAGCGGCGCCCGCTTCGACCCCGACCGCGTCGACGCCTGGATCGGCGAATTCCAGGTCCTCGCCAGCGGCCTCCCGGTCGCCTTCGACGAGAGCGCTGCCTCCGAGCACATGGCCCAACCGCGTTCCCTGATCCGCCTCGACCTGCACCTCGGCACGCAGACGGCTACGGCCTGGGGCTGCGACCTGAGCCACGAATACGTAACCATCAACGCCGACTACACCACCTGATGTCCGGGTCCGCCCTGGCCGGGCTGGCCGGCCGGCATGTAGTCCTCAAAGTCGGCGGCGCGGCCGAGATCGACCTGGACGCCATCGCGCTTGAGGTGCTTGCCCTCCTCGAGGCCGCCGCCCACGTCACCATCGTCCACGGCGGCGGCCGCGAACTCTCCGCCGCCCTCGAAGCCGCCGGCCTGGAGTCCAACTTCATCAAAGGGCTCCGCGCCACCGATGCCCGGACCCTCGATGTCGCCGTGAGCGTCTTCGCCGGCAAGGTGAACACCGCAATCGTCGCCCAACTCCGCGCCGACGGCGTCAACGCCGTCGGCCTCACCGGAGTCGACGGCCGCCTGGTCACCGTCGCCGCGCAGCTCGATCCGCCCGGCCTCGGCTTTGTCGGCGAAGTCCTCGCCATCGAGGCCGCCGTTCTGGAGACCCTCACCACGGCCGACCTCGTCCCGGTCGTCGCGCCAATAGCCGCCGGTGACGACGCGCAGCTCTACAACATCAACGCCGACACCCTGGCCGGGGAGGTCGCCGCCGCGCTCGGCGCGGCCCGGCTGGTCTTTATCAGCAACGTCCCCGGGGTGCTCGACGACGCCGGCGGCACTATCCCTCTGGTGACGCCCGGCTCCGCCGCCGAACTTAAGGCCAGTGGCACTGTCACCGGCGGCATGATCCCGAAAATCGACTCGGCCCTGCGGCGACTCGACCGCGTCGACGAAGTCCACATCGTTGACGGCGGCGCTCCCGGCGCGGTCATCGCCCAACTCAGCGGCGAGGGCGATTCCGGCACCTGTTTCGCCCGCGGCTGAGCGCCCCGCCACAATCCCGCCCCAACTCGCCAGCAACCCCGGCCACCACTGCTACAATCTCCGTTCGCTCGCCCACAGGAGGGAATCCCATGAACCAGGCCACCGACTGGCCGGCCGTCGAAAAGCAGTACTACGCCCCCACCTTCGGCCGCGCCCCGGAGACGTTCGTGCGCGGCCAGGGCACCCGCCTCTGGGACGACACCGGCAAGGAATACCTGGACTTCGTGGCCGGAATCGCCACCAACACCCTCGGCCATTCCCATCCCGACATCGCCGCCGCCCTCTACTCGCAAGCGCGCACCCTGGTCCACACCTCCAGCCTCTATCACACCGTCCCGCAACTCGAGCTCGCCCAACTGCTGCTCGACGACACCTGCCTAGACCGCATCTTCTACGTCAACAGCGGCGGCGAGGCCACCGAGACCGCCATGAAGGCCGCCCGCAAGCACGGCAAGCTCAACCGCGACGGCGCCTACGAAGTCATCACCACCAACCGCTCCTTCCACGGCCGTACCCTGGCCACCACCGCCGCCACCGGTACGCGGGCCTACCAGGTCAACTTCGACCCCATGCCCGAGGGCTTCGGCCAGGTCGAATACAACGACCTCGACGCCATGCGCGCCGCCATCTCCGACACCACCTGCGCCATCATGGTCGAGTTGGTCCAGGGCGAAGGCGGCATCTGGCCCGGCGACGGGAGCTACATCGAGGGCCTGCGCGAACTCTGCGATGAAGACAATCTCCTGCTGATCTTCGACGAAGTCCAGACCGGCATCGGCCGCCTCGGCTCCTTCTACGGGTACCAGCACTACGGCGTCGAACCCGACATCATCACCCTGGCCAAGGGCCTCGGCGGCGGCGTCCCCATCGGCGCCACCCTCTTTAAAGAAGACGCCTGCACCCTGCGCCCCGGCGACCACGGCAACACCTTCGGCGGCAGCCCCCTCATGTGCGCCGCCGCCAAAGTCGTCGTCGAAGCTGTCCAGGGCCCCGGGTTCCTCGACGCCGTCATCGCCAAAGGCCAGCGCGTCCGCTCCGGACTCGAAGCCCTGCGCGACACCGGCAAAGTCTTCGATGTCCGCGGTGTCGGCCTCCTCAACGGCGTCCAGTTCGACTCTCCCGACACCGCCGACCACGTCGTCGCGCAGTCCCGCGCCGACGGCCTGATCCTGGTCAAAGTCGATGCTGCCACCGTGCGCCTGGTGCCTCCCTTGAACGTCGAAGACGCCGAAATCGACCAGGCGGTCGCCATCATCGGCGGCACTCTGTAGGAATCCGGCTAATATCTACCCGCCGGACCGGGTCACTCCCGCCGGTCACAGGAGTGGCACCACCAGTAAGACTGGGTGGGCCGCCAGAATAAGGACAGCCCCCTTGGACAAAGTCGTACTCGCCTATTCCGGCGGACTCGATACCTCCGTCGCGATCAAATGGATCGCCGACCAGTACAACCTTGAAGTCGTCACCTTCACCGCCAACCTCGGCCAGGAACGCGATCTCGAGCCCATCCGGCGGCGCGCCCTTGATGTCGGCGCCGTCGACGCCCACGTCACCGACGCCCGCCGCATGTTCGTCGACCAATTCGTCTGGCCGGCGCTGCAGGCCGGTGCCGTCTACGAAGACGCCTACTACCTCGCCACCGCCCTCGGCCGGCCGCTGATCTCCTGGCTGATGGTCGAACTCGCCCACGAAATCGGCGCCACCGCCGTAGCCCACGGCTCCACCGGCAAAGGCAACGACCAGGTCCGCTTCGACGTGTCGATCATGACCCTCGATCCCGATCTCAAGATCATCGCCCCGATGCGCGAATGGAGCATGAACCGCGACCAGGAAATCGCCTACGCCGCCGAGCACGGCATCGAGATCCCGGTTACGAAAGAGAGCCCCTACAGCACCGACGAAAACCTCTGGGGCCGCAGCATCGAAGCCGGCATCCTCGAAGACGCCTGGAATGAGCCCCCCACCGACGTCTACGAATGGACCGTCGACCCGGCCACCGCTCCCGACAAGCCCGCCTACGTCGAGATCGCCTTCGAGCACGGCATCCCGACGGCGCTCGACGGCGAGCCGCTCGACGGCGTCGATCTGATCCAGCGGCTCCACGACCTCGGCGGCGCCCACGGCGTCGGCCGGACGGATCATGTCGAAAACCGCCTCATCGGCATCAAGTCCCGCGAGATTTACGAGCAGCCCGCCGCCACCGTACTGCACACCGCCCACCGCGCCCTCGAAACCATGACCCTCAGCCGCGAACAGGAGCGCTTCAAGCGCCTCGTCTCCCACGAATACGCCCGCATGGTCTACGACGGGCTCTGGTTCTCCGGCCTCCACCGTGAGCTTTCGGCCTACATCCAGATCAACCAGAAGAACGTCAACGGCTCCGTGCGGGTCAAGCTCTACAAAGGTGACTGCGCGGTTGTCGGCCGCAAGTCGGACGACGCCCTCTATCGTGAAGAGCTGGCCACCTACGGCGAAGACGACACCTTCGACCACGAGGCCGCCATCGGCTTCATCAAACTCCACGGGCTCAGCCAGCAGACCCAGGCCCGGCTGCAACTCGGCGCCGCCGGGCCCGCCCCGGTCCTGCCGCGGCCCGACAACGACGATCCCGCATGATCCTCTGGGGCGGGCGCTTCGGCGACGGCGGCGGCAGCAAGGCCACCGACTTCACGGCGTCGTTCGGCTTCGACCGGCGGTTCTTTTCCGAGGACATCTCGGCCAGCATCACCCATGCCGAAATGCTCGGCCGCACCGGCATTATCAAGAAGGTCGAATCCGAGCACCTGGTCGACGCCCTTGGCCGGCTCCGCGAGCGGGTGCTGGCCGCCGGCATCCCCGACAGCGCTGACGACGAGGACATCTTCTCCTTCGTCGAACGTGAGCTACTGGCCGACATCGGCAGCGTCGCCGGCATGCTGCATACCGCCCGCAGCCGCAACGACCAGGTCGCCACCGACTTCCGCCTCTACCTGCGCGCCGCCGCCGGGCGCCTCCAGGAGGCCGTGCGCACTCTTCGAAGTGCCGTCCTCGATCTCGCCGCGACCCATCCCCACGTCATCACCGCCGGTTTCACCCACCTGCAAGTGGCCCAACCGGTGCTCCTGGCCCACCACCTGCTGGCTTGGGAGCGCATGTTCGCTCGCGACGCCACGCTCATCGACGCCGCCTATGACGCGGCTGATGTCCTGCCGCTCGGCGCCGGCGCGCTCGCCGGCGTCGCCTATCCGATCGATTCCGGCTACGTCGCCGAGCGTCTGGGCTTCGCTCGGCTGGCCGAAAACAGCATCGACGCGGTCGCCGATCGCGACTTCGTAGCCAGTTATCTCTACGCCGCCGCCATGACCGGAAACCACCTCTCTCGGGTTGCCGAGGAGATCTGTTTGTGGAACTCCACCCCTTACAGCCTGATAACTATTGATGATGCCTATGCCACCGGCAGCAGCATCATGCCGCAGAAGAAGAACCCCGACGTCGCCGAACTGGCCCGCGCCAAGGCCGGCCGCCTCCTCGGCGCCCTCACCGGGTTCCTGGCCACCACCAAGGGCCTGCCGTTCGCCTACAACCTCGACCTGCAAGAGGATAAAGAGGCCATCTTCACGGCCGAAGACGCCATCCTGCCGGCTCTCCACACCTTGGCCGGGCTCATTGCCACTCTGACGGTCCACTCCGAGCGCATGCGCGAACTCGCCGCCACCGGCCACTCCGCCGCCACCGACCTCGCCGACTACCTGGTCGAGCGCGGCCTCACCTTCCGCCAGTCCCACGAAGTCGTCGGCCAGCTCGTACAGGAGTGCGAGACCCGCGGCATCAACCTCGCCGACGCTGATCTTGATTTGTTGCGAGCTACTTCAAAGCTGTTCGCCGCCGAATCGCTCGAGCGACTCGACCCCGCCTGGGCGGTCAACGCCCGCAATTCCGTCGGCGGCACCGCCCCCGATCGCGTCGCCGCCGCCCTGGCCGCCGCCCGCGATCAACTCAACGCCGGCGCCGCCGCGTGGAAAGACCGACCCCCGCCTCTTCCCTGAACCTCTGCACACCACCGGCCCCTGCACGATCTCCAGCATCCGCGACCCTGCCCTGATGTCCTTGCCTGCCGCGAAACAAGCATTCCCCTGGTGAGACTCCCTCCGCCCGTCGCCCTTGATTCCGCCATCTAGTTCAGGACCACTGCCCATTGATTCCTTCGCTCAAACCAATAAAAAGGCCCGCCGCAAGGCACCTCCCCCTTCTGAGATTCCCTCCGCCCGTCGCCCTTGATTCCGCCACAGGTTCAACGCCGCCGCATAATAATCCCAATGTCCAGTCCGGGAACGCCCGCAGCAGGACACTTCCCTCTAATTTGAGATTCTCTCCGTCGATCGTTCGCATCCTGTGACGGGTCTACCCACCGTCGGCACGCGCAGAACTCCCTCCCCGGTGTTCCCGGTGCTTCGCTACCGGCTCCAGTCGACCAGCCTTAAACTCCCTCCCTGAAGGAATCCCCATCCCTCCAGTACGCCGCCACGTACTCCCCAGCACTCGATTCCCGCGCTCCGATCGCAAGATCTAAGCCTGCGCCTAGCCTCAAAACAAACCCCGATCTCGGTCATCCCGGACCTCCTGCTGCTTCCCCGCTTCACAAGCCCGGTACCGACCAGAATCGGCCCATAACGTTCGGCTCGAGTCCCGCCGCCCACCACAGTGGATCGGGGTCTCCGTATCGCTTCTATGGCTCCGCTTTATGTTCCTGTCCATCTTCTCCACCTTTTCCCTGTCTTCCCTCTCTATTTCAGGTCTTACCTCTATTTTCCGATCGGTTTCCGGCCTACGACGCCCCGATCCCCGTTAGAATCACCCTGGTAATTCAGCCTCGTCGCGAGGCACCCGCCACCGCACCACCCAATCCCGCGCTGGAGGGCGATTGACAACCGCAGACAGCCTCGCCGACCTTTCCATCGTCGTGCCCGCCTACAACGAATCCGACCGTCTTCCTGGAACCTTGGCGGCGATCGCGGAGCACTACGGCAACGCGGCTACCGCCCCCGAGATCATCCTCGTCGACGACGGCAGCGATGACGACACCCTTCAGCTGATGGAATCGTGGTGCGCCTCCCGCGCCGACGCGCACGCGATCAGCATCCCCCACGCGGGCAAAGCCCACGCGGTGCGCGCCGGGGTCGAGCGCGCCGGCCGGGACCGCGTCCTCTTCATGGACGCCGACCTGGCCGTGCCCTTGACCGAGGTGCCACTGCTCACCACCGCCCTGGACGCCGGCGCCGACATCGCCATCGGCTCCCGCGAGATCCCCGGCTCCCGTCGCGACGCCGAATCCCTCATCCGCCACTCCCGTGGCCGCCTCTTCAACTGGTTCGTTTCCGTGTTCACCGTCCGCGGCATCAAAGACACCCAGTGCGGCTTCAAAGCATTCGCTACCCCTGTGATTCGGCAGTTATTTCAGGGTAGTCGTCTATACAGCCAACCCCCAACGCGGCTAAACGGTCCCAGCGTCACCGCCTTCGATGTAGAACTCCTATTTCTCGCGGGGCGAATGGGCTACTCGATCACCGAAATCCCCGTCCAATGGCGGCACGTCCCCGGCAGCAAAGTCGACTCCCTCCGCGATCCCCTGCGGATGGCCTTAGAGGTCCTCTGTATCCGTTTCAACGCGCTGATCGGCCGCTACCCGTGACACTCCCGCAGCCCGCGCGGATCGCCATTTACGACGCCTGGCTCGGTACCCTGGGCGGCGGCGAAAAGCACATCCTGGCGTTCGCCCGGGCGCTGGCAGAGCAACATGAAGTCCATTTCTTCAGCCATTCGCACGTCGATCCTGATCGGATCGGATTCTTGCTTTCCGAGACTCTGAATAACATTCGCTTCTTTTGCATACCCCTAAGCCCCGATCTTCAACTATCTTCGCAGTTCTCCTCATATGATCTATTCATAAACGCCTCCCATGACTCCGTCCTGCCCCGCCCTGCACCCCACGGTCTTCGATTCCTCTTCTTTCCCCCGTCGCCACCCCCCCCCC
>JASLPR010000002.1 GCA_030744875.1 Chloroflexota bacterium | reverse complement strand
GCTCCGCGACGAAGCCCGCGCCTGGCCGTCGCTGGGCGTGCCGATCATCGCCAGCCTAGCCGCCGACAGCGCCGCCGAATTCCGCAATCTCGCCGCCGCCTTTGAGGGCCTGCCCGGGGTCGTCGCCCTGGAGGCCAACTTCTCCTGCCCCAACGTCGAGCACGGCATGGAGTTCGCCACCGACCCGGGGCTGATCGCGGGGGCGGTCGAGTCGATTCTCGAAGTCAGCAGTCTGCCACTCCTAGCTAAGCTCTCACCCAACGTCACCGACATGCGCCCCATCGCCGTGGCCGCCGCCAAAGCCGGGGCCCACGCCCTTACCATCATGAACACCGTCCTCGGCATGAAGATCGATGTCCGCCGCCGCCGGCCGCTGCTCGGCGATACCCGCGGCGGGCTCTCCGGGCCGGCCATCCGCCCGGTCGGGGTGCGCTTCGTCCATGACGTCTACCCGGAAGTCGACATCCCGATCATCGGCGTCGGCGGCATCGCCACCCTCGAAGACGCCCTCGAGTACATCCTTGCCGGGGCCACCGCCGTGCAGGTCGGCACCGCCACCTTCGTGCAGCCCGACGCCACTCCCAACCTGGTCGACCGACTCGCCGCCTACCTCGAAGCCGAAGGACTCAAGAGTCTCGCCGAACTAACCGGCGCCGCCCACCGGGCCTAATCCCCATCGGTCCGGGCCGCGCGCCGGAGTTAGCGCGAAAAGAGGACGTTCACCACGTCCTCCGCCTCCAGCACGTGCTCCTTGCCCTCGCTGCGGATTTGCCCCCGCCGCCGAGCCTCGGCCTCCGACCCCGCGGCCGCCAGTGAGTCCAGCGGGATCACTTCAGCCCGGATAAATCCCCGCGCGATGTCGGTATGAATCTTGCCGGCGAAGTCCAGCGCCGTCGTCCCCCGGTCCACCAGCCACGCCCGCGCCTCCGATTCCGAGCCGGTGTAGATGGGGATCAACCCGGCCGCCTCCACCACTGCCTCCGCCAGCCGCGCGCCGGCCGCGCCTTCGATCCCAAACGCTCCCAGGGTCTCGTCGCCGTCCTCGCCCAGTTCGCCGGCCTCCGCCTCGATCGTGGCGCTGCAGGCCATCACCCCGGTGCCCGGGAACGGCCATAGCTCGCGCACCCGGTCACACTCCACCGCCCAGCCGGCCGCCTCGTCCTCGCCGGTATTCAGCACCACCACCATCGGCTTCATGGTCATGAAGCCAAAACTGCGCACCAGCGTCCGCCGCGCCTCGTCCCACTCCAGCGCCCGCAGGTGGGTCCCGTCCTCCAACGTCGCCCGCAGGCCGGCCAGCACCTCGCGCTCGCTTTCCACCGCCGGCCACTCCACCCGCGGCGCCCGCTTCAGGTCGTTCGCCAGTCGCTCCAACCGGTTCTCCACCACCGCAAGGTCCGCCACCACCAGGTCCGCCGACACCTCCGCCAGCCGCCGGGCCACGCTGTCTGCGGCGCCTTCATCCAGGAACACCGGCAGCACCGCCGCCAGCACGTCAACCGGCTGCAGGGCGTTTAGCCACTCTGCCTCCCGGCCGCCCCCCTCCCCCAGCCCCACCGCGTCGTAGTCCAGGTAGGTGAACTCCGGCAGCACCGATTTGCGCGCCGCATAGAACTCGGTCAGCCAGTCCAGTTTCGGGTCCGGCGGGATCACCAGCGCCGCGCGGGCCGTAAAGCGCCCGGTGCGCTCCGCCGCGAAAGCGCTGCCCCCGGACACCAGGTCCAGCAGCGTCGATCGCCCCGCGCCCATGAGCCCGATCAGTCCCGTCGTAATCGCCATCAATACTCCCGGTCGCAAAAGAGCCCGCCCATAGTAGGGCCAACGGCTAGGCCGGTTCGACCTCTTCCGGGTTCGCCGGTCGCAGCGGCACGCCGTCCTTCTCCCAGGTGGCCGGTTCGACGTGCTCGGTGTCCGGCGGAACCTCGGTGCGCAGCCGTTCGCACAACTCGTCCGGGATCGGCGACCGCACCGCCGCCGTTACCAGTTCCACCTGTTCCGGATCGCTGGCCCCCACCAGGGTCAGGTCCACCAGGTCCTGCCGGGTGCAGAACCGCACCGCCGCCGTTCGCAGATCGCGCAACTGCTCGGCGACCGCGCGCCTGATTACAGCGGTACCGTCGGCGGCGAACCCAACCCGGCGGCCCGGCGCGTCTACGTGACCGGCGCGGTGGTCGATCCGGCGGTGTACGACGTGCGCAGCGGCGACCGCATCGAAGATCTGCTTAACCTGGCCGGCGGGCCCACCGCCGAAGCCGACCTCAGCCGCCTGAACCTGGCCGCCTTCCTGGCCGATGGCCAGCAGGTTCACGTACCGGCCGTCGGTGAAGTCGTCGCCGCCAGCGCCGCCATCGACATCAACCTGGCCGGCGCCGAAGAGCTGGAAGACCTGCCTGGCATCGGACCGGTCACCGCCGAGAAGATCGTCAACCACCGCACCGTCAACGGGCCCATCGGGTCCCCCGACGACCTCCTCGCCGCCGGCCTCACCCGCACCCAGGTCGAGGCCCTCGAAGGCCTGATCCTCTACCGCTAGCCGCTCGCCACCACCGAACCACTCAAGCCACCCGGGCCGCCGCCACCGCGAACAGGTACAGCCGCGCCCCGTAGGCGTAGACAAACGCGACGATCAGATTGCGGATGATCTGCGCGACCGAAGCCACCGACAGCAGGGCCTCCCGCGACGGGTCCTCACCGGCGAAGCTGGAGGCGATGGCGCTTATCAGGATCGGCGCCAAGAACTCGGTAGTGACCAGAAAGACCAGCAGCAACACCAGCACATCGCCCCACACCCGGCGGATCAGGCGGCCCGCGCCGACCACGTAGGCCATCACACTGCCATCGGTCTCGGCCACCAACGCGATCGCCAGCAGATCGACCGCGAACCATCCCAGCCATGCCAGCACCACCGGCAGCGTCATGATCCCCAGCCCGGCGTTGATCATCTGGACGCTGGTGAACTGGGTCGCCATCCCCAGCACCGACATCACGATCGCCAGCCCGACAAGCGGCATGAACCGGCTGCGCGCGACCCGAAAGCCCTCCGCGATGCTGACCGTCTCCCCGCGCAGCGCCGCCAGCGCGCCCACCAGCAACCCGCACTGCAGCAGGTGCAGCAGGACGCTCTGCAAGATCGAGATCGTAACGGCCAGCGGGATCACCAGCGCCGTGGCCTCCGGGTCGTCCTCCGGGTCGGCCACCGCGATCGCACTCAGCAGGGTCCAGACCAGCGTGATGCTGACCGCCGCGTTGATGCCCAGGTACCCCAGCAAGCGGGGATTCCCGGCAAGCACCTGCGTCGCCGCTCCGAAGAAGTAACTCAGCCGCCCGAACGACGACTCCGGGATCGGCTCGTCGTCGCGCGGCACGCCATTCTCTGGCAAAACAGGACTCCATCGGTCGGCAAGGTCACCAAGGTTCCGCCCGGAGTCCGTGCCCACGGCCCCGCGCGGCCGAAGGATTCTATCCGAGAAGATGAGCCGGGGGCGCCAGACGAAGAAGTGGGCAGCGTATAAGTCTACTCTGGGCGTCCGATGCACAGCAGCCGGAGGGGTGACCCGTGGAAGAACAGACCTGGGAACCAGCACGACTCATTCCAATTAGCGGAATTGGCGGCGCAGCCGAGCAGGAACGACGGGCTACGTCGGGGCTGCTGGCCGTGATCGGCGCCGTCGAAGAGTTCTCCCGCACGATTCTCAAGCCCCTCGGCGCGCCCGCCGGCAAGGTGGAGACCTATTGCGAGGTTCCGTTCGAGATCGAAGACAAGACCGTCCGGCCAGATGGTTTGATCCGAGTCACTCGCGGAAAACGCCAGTGGACGATCCTGGTTGAGATCAAGACCGGCAACAGCCGCCTCGAAACCGAGCAGGTCGAAGATCATCTGGAGGTTTGCCGGCAGGAGAAGTTCGACGGCCTCCTCACGATCAGCAATCACATCGCCCAGGTCGTGGGCCAGCACCACATCGATGTCAATCGGACGCGCTACGGGAATATCCCGCTTCACCACCCTTCGTGGTTCCGTATCCTGGCGCAGGCTGTCATGGTGCGGCAGCACCGTGGAGTCAGCGACCCGGACCAAGCCTGGATTCTGGGGGAGTTGATCCGCTACCTCGCGTACAAAAGCTCGGGCGCGATGGCGTTCGAGGACATGGGGCCGCGATGGGTTCCACTGCGAGCCGCCGTTCGGGCCGGCGCCCTGGATGAGTCGAGCGACGAGGCGCTCGACATCTCGGCCCGATGGGACCAACTCATTCAGTACATCTCCCTCGACATGACGACCCGCCTGAACTTCGATGTCCTGCCCGCGCTTAGCCGCAAGGACTCGGAAGACCCGCTTGCGCGGACCCACCGATTGGCCGAGGACTTGGCGTCAGACGGGATCCTGGAGGCGGAGATCCGCGTCCCCGCCGCCATCGACGACATCGGTGTGACCGCCGACCTGCGGGCGAACCTGGTGTGCACGTCCCTGGCGATACCCGCTCCCACCTCAACCCGGGGATCAACCAGAATCAGCTGGGTACTTCGGCAGTTGGAAGCGTGCCCACCCGACACGAGGCTTGAGATTCGCTACGAGCGAGCAACCCGTGTTCGACCCGGTCTTCTGGCCGATATCCGCAAGAATCCGGAAGCCTACCTCCGCGAAGACGGTCGTCGCCCGAGATCGTTCACCGTGGTGGTGAACACAAAAATGGGATTCAAGCGCGGCCGGGGGCAGGGGAGTTTCATCGACAGCGTGTCCGACGCCGTAAACAGTTTCTATACGGACGTGGTTCGAGGGCTGAAGCCACCAACCTAGGATTCGTGTCGTCGAGATCGCCAGCGACACGGTGTCCCGGTCGGGGAAGGCCGTCCCCGCGCCGATTGGCACTTGCGCCGCGAACGTGCAACGATCGGGGGCCGCTACCAGAACCCGTGAATCGTCCCCCAGAAATCGAGGCAAGCGTGGACCCCGTACGCGCAATCCGGCTGGACCCGCAAGACACCGTCGCCGCCGTCCTCGCCGACGCCCCGGCCGGCGTCGAGATAGCCGCCGAGTGCGGCGACGACCTCCGCACCGTAACCGCCGTTGAAGAGATTCCGTTCGGTTTCAAGGTCGCCCTCGAAGACGTCGTCGAGGGCGGCACGGTGCGCAAGTACGGCGCGCCGATCGGCCGCGCCTCGCAGCCCATCAAGGCCGGCCAGTTGGTCCATATCCACAACCTGGAAGGCATCCGCGGACGCGGCGACCTCGCCGGAACCGCCGAATGACCCGCCGCAACCGGACAGCCAAAGACGGAGGCCGCCGCTCATGAAAGAAGAGTTCCTCGGCTACGTCCGCCCTGACGGTACGGTTGGCATCCGCAACCAGGTGCTCATCATCCCCGGCAGCTTCGAAGCCCAGAAGGTCTGCGAAGCCGTGCGCGGCACCGTCATGCTCAACAACGCCGACCTGGGTATCGGCCGCACGCCCGAAGACCGCGAGACCATCGCCCGCGTCCGCGCCGGGCTCGGCCGCAACCCCAACATCTACGGCGCGGTGGTGCTGGGTCTGGGTGAAGCCGACCAGAAGCAGCTTGCCTACATGCGTCTCGCCGACGACATTGAAGCCTCCGGCAAGCCGGTCATCCGCATCGGCGAAAACGGCGCCGGGTCCGGTTGGGACGGCATCGCCGCCGCCTCGAAAGCCGCCGCCCGGCTCGTCTGGCAGGCCTCTCGCGAGCGCCGCCAACCCGTCCCGCTCAGCAAGTTATCCATCGCCGTCAAGTGCGGCTCGTCCGATCCGTTCTCCGGCCTGGCCGGCAACCCGGCGGTCGGGCACCTGTTCGATCGCGTCGTCGCCGCCGGCGGCATCGCCATCTTCGGCGAGACCACCGAAATCATCGGCGCCGAGCACGAACTCGTCGAGCGCTGTGTGACGCCGGCGGTCGCCAAGAAGCTCATGGACGCCGTCGAGCGCCAGGAGCAACTGGCCCACAGCATCGGCCAGGACATCCGCGAAATGAACCCGGTCCCGGAGAACATCAAGGCTGGCATTTCGACCCTCGAGGAGAAGAGCCTCGGCGCGGTCCACAAGGCCGGGACGGCTCCGATCCAGGACGTGCTGGACTATGGCGAGGTGCCCACCGGCAAGGGACTGTATTTCATGGACAGCTACATCTCGCACACGTCGGTGTTTCTGGGATTCGCCGCGTCCGGCGCGCCCCTGGTGCTATTCCAATTGGGCGGCGGCGGCTACGACCGCCAGACCCTCACCGGCGGCAGCGCGGTGGTCGCACCCGAGATGTGGTGCACCGGCAACCCGCGCACGGCGGAGCGGTTGGCCGACAGCATCGATTTTTCGGCGGCGCCGGTCATCGACGCCGGCGAGCCGCTTGAGCAGGCCGGCGAGCGCCTCTTGCAGGCCGTCCTCGACATCGCCTCCGGGACGATGACGAAGTCCGAGGTCATCCGCTACATCGAGCCGCTGGAGATGTACCTGCCCGGTCCGACCTTCTGAGCAGGCCACGCCTGCTTCTTGCTTTTCCAGCGGACGGGCGTCCGGAGTAGCCAGCCGTCAGCGCCCTCAGGCACTTCAGCCGCCGCCTCGACCGACCTGGCGAACACGTACAGCCGCGCGGCGTAGAAGGCGGCAAAAGCCGAGATCGGGATTGCAGCAATCACCGTAACGACCTGTCCGGGTGTCGACGCTGGGTCGCTCGCGCTAACATCAAGTGCGGGGAGGAAGGCGAGTAGCGCTGGTACTGCGACGATGAAGACGATACCAAGCACGACATCACCCAAGGTGAGTCGAACGAGCAGCCACGAGTTGGCGGCCGCGGCACCGAACCCGCCGCCGGTGTCGGCGAGGATGGGAATCGCGTAGAACAAGGCGATTGGCAGAACGATCCCTGCCGGGAACGTGATCAAAATGCCGACCCCGATTGCAACGGCGGAGTCCAATAGCTTGCCCACGAAGTCGACACCCACAAAGACAATCGCAAACAGGGTGATCGGCACCAAAACCCGGAGGGCCGCAGAGAGCCCGCGACGAAGATCGAGCTCGCGACCCCGAAATAGTGAACACACGGCAAACAGCGCCGCACATTCGATTACCAGCGAGACAGTGGTGGTCAGCAATCCGCTCGCAAGGTACCCGGTCCACGTCGAACCCAGGGGAAGATCTTCGGGGCTTGGTAGGGCCGCCTCGCCCAGGACCAGTTGATTCGCAGCAAGGAAGGCCGAC
>JASLPR010000001.1 GCA_030744875.1 Chloroflexota bacterium | reverse complement strand
ATCGAACTGGCCGGCATGGGCAGCGTGATCGGCCTGGGCCTGCTGCTCCTGCTAATGGGAGTCGTGATCTCCACCCTCTGGCTCGGGTTGCTTCGCAAAACCATTCAACCCGGGGTGCAGAATTACGACCTCACCGCCATGGTGATGGACCGCGCGCCACGCCTGCTGGGACTGACCGCACTGACCATCGCGGCGCTGCTGGCGGTGGCGCTGGTGACCGCGCTGATGCTCCTGTTTGCCAGCTTCCTGGCAGCGATGCTCGGGCTGGCACTGGTCGCGGCGCTGATAGGAATTGCATTTGTGATGTTCTTCGCCAACCTGTCGGTGATCCTGGACGACGCCTCGCCGCGGGACGCCATCCAGGCATCGGTGGATTTCCTGCGCAGCAACAGCCTGCCGGTGGTGGGGCTCGTGGTGCTGACATTCGTGGTGCAATTCCTGGCCAACACCGTATTGAGCCAGTTGACCGCGGCCGTACCCGGGTACCTGCTGGCGGTCGGGGCAAACGCCTTCCTCGGCACCGTCATGGCGGCCGGGAGCATGGTCTTCTATCTCTCACGAACCTGGGATATCGAAATTGAACTTGAGGCCGCCGGGCCCGATCCGGATCTCTAGGAGGTCTGATTGACAACGTATAGCGCCGATGCAATCGAGGTACTGGAAGGGCTGGAGGCGGTTCGCCGGCGGCCGGCGATGTATATCGGCGACACCAACGATGCAGGGCTGCATCACTGCGTGCTGGAAGTGGTGGACAACAGCGTCGACGAAGCGCTGGCCGGGCACTGCACCAAGATCACCGTCACCCTCGAGGACGACGGCTACTGCACGGTGACGGACAACGGGCGGGGGATCCCGGTCGACAAGCACAAGAAGGTGAACCGGCCGGCCCTGGAAGTGGTGATGACCACCCTGCACGCCGGCGGCAAGTTCGACGCCAAGGCCTACCAGGTCTCCGGCGGCCTGCACGGCGTCGGCGTATCGGTGGTAAACGCCCTGGCCGAGCACCTGGTGGCCGAAGTCCACCGCAACAAGAAGCTGTACCGGCAGGAGTACGCCCGCGGCAAGCCACTGGCGAACCTAAAGGCAGCCGGCAAAACGGACCGCACTGGGACGACGATCCGCTTCAAGCCCGACGGCGAGATCTTCAACGCGGAGGATCTTTCCTTCAGCTTCGACACCCTGGTCGAGCGCCTGCGCCAGATCGCATTCCTGGTGCCAAACCTGGAAATCACCTTGGAAGACGAGTGCAGCGGCGAGGCGCTGACGTTCTTCTTCGAGGGCGGGATCAAGTCCTACGTCGGCCACCTGGCGATGGCGCGGAAGCCGATTAACGCGGCCCCGATTTTTGTCGAAGGGGTCGTCGAGGGGACGTCGATCGCCGTGGCGCTGCAGTACACGGATCAATTCCGCGAGCTGATTTTCCCGTTCGCCAACACGGTGCACACGGCCGACGGCGGCACCCACCTGTCCGGGTTCCGGGCGGGGTTGACACGGACCATCAACGAGTTCGCCCGCAGCAACGGCTACCTGAAAGACAACGACCCGAACCTGAGCGGCGAGGACGTGCGGGAAGGCGTCGTAGCGGTCATCAGCGTGCTGCTGAGCGAGCCGCAGTTCGAGGCCCAGACCAAGGTTCGACTCAACAACCCCGAAGTCACCGGGCAGGTGCAATCGGTGGTCGCGCGGCAACTCTCCGAATTCCTGCACGAGAACCCGAGCGAAGGGCGGCGGATCGTCGAGAAGTGCCTGGTGGCCAGCCGGGCGCGGCTGGCGGCGCAGCGCGCCCGCGACCTGGTGGTGCGCAAAGGGGCGCTGGACGGCATGGCGTTATCCGGCAAGCTGGCCGACTGCCAGGAGACCGACCCCGACAAGTCCGAGCTGTTCATCGTCGAGGGCGATTCTGCCGGCGGCAACGCCAAGCAGGGCCGCAACCGGCGCAACCAGGCCATCCTGCCGCTGCGCGGCAAGATCCTGAATGTCGAGAAGGCCCGCCTCGACAAGATGCTCGGCAACGCCGCGCTGCGCGATCTGACTACCGCGGTCGGGACCGGTATCGGCGACATCTTCGACGTATCCAAGCTGCGCTACGGCCGGGTCATCATCATGACCGACGCCGACGTCGACGGATCGCACATCCGCACGCTGCTGCTGACGTTCTTCTTCCGCTACATGCGTGAGTTGGTGGAACGGGGCAACCTGTACATCGCGCTGCCGCCGCTGTACGGGATCAGCCGCGGGAAGAAACGCGTGTACGCCTATTCCGAAGAAGAGCGCGACAAGCTGCTGGCCGGGATGCCCGGCAACTATCATATTCAGCGCTACAAGGGACTGGGCGAAATGAACGCGAGCCAGTTGTGGGAGACGACGATGGACCCGGAGACGCGTACGCTGCTACAGGTCGTGATGGAAGACGAAGAAGTGGCCGACCGGCTCATCACGACCCTGCTGGGCAACGACGTAGCCGACCGCCGCCGCTACATCATGACCCACGCCCGCAACGTGCGAAACCTGGACGTCTAGGGCAGAACGACTGAGCGGAGGGGAACAGCCGGAATGAGTGACGCAGGTGAACGTATCGCGCTGGACGCGATGGGCGGAGACAACGCGCCGGCGACCACGGTGGCCGGCGCGGTCGAGGCCCTGCGCGGAAGCGGGGTGCGCACGATCCTGGTGGGCGATCGCGACCGCCTAGAGGCCGAACTGCGCAAGCTGGGGGCGGCCGAAGAAGGGCTGCGCATCGAGCACGCCAGCGAAGTCGTCGGCATGGACGAAGCCCCGGCGGTCGGGATCCGGCAGAAACAGGACTCATCGATTCGTGTGGCCGCCAGGCTGGTACGCGAGGGCCAAGCCGAGGCCCTGATCTCGATGGGCAACAGCGGCGCGACAATGGCGGCCGGGGTGCTGGTGGTCGGGCGGGCGCCGGGGGTAGACCGGCCGCCGCTGGCGGGGCTGCTGCCGGGCAAGGGCGCCGGGACGCTCCTGTTGGACATCGGCGCCAACACCGACTGCGTGCCCCAGAACTTGCTGCAATTCGGGATCATGGGCTCGCTGTTCAGGGAGGTGATGCACCGGGTCGAGCGGCCGCGGGTGGCGCTGCTGAACGTGGGCGCCGAAGAAGTAAAAGGGAATCAACTATCGCTGGCAGCGCACGCCCTCCTGCGCGAGAGCGAAGTGAACTTCGTCGGGAACGCAGAAGGGGTCGATCTGTTCACCGGGGACGTCGACGTGGTGGTGTGCGACGGCTTCACCGGCAACGTCGCCATCAAGGTGATGGAAGGGACCGGCGACCTGGCGTTCGGCCTGCTGCGTTCGGCGGCGACATCGTCGAATCGGGGGCGGCTGGGGGGAATGATGCTGCGGCCGGCGCTGGGGGAAATCCGGGCATCGTTTGACTATGCCGAGTGGGGCGGAGCGCCGCTGCTGGGCGTGAACGGGCTGGTGTTCATCGGGCACGGCCGGTCGCACCCGGGGGCGGTCGAGCGGGCGATTGTGCAGGTGGACGCGGCGCTGTCGCGCAACCTGCCGGCGCTACTTGAAAAGGGGCTGGCCTAGGGGCTGGTGGGGGCGAGTGGCGTCGGCGTAAGGGCGAGCGGGGCCGGGTTGTCTCAGCATCGAGCCGAGCGCCGGGTCCTTATTCGCACAGCACCCCCGCTGACCGGGAGCGAAACGAGCGCAGCGGCGGCGAACTAGATCGTCTGGGCGAAAATGGCGTCAATGTCGAGCAGCACGATCAGCGAATCCTCGAGCTTGACCACGCCGCGCAGGAAGTCGGTGCCGATCTTCGAGACGACCTCGGTCTCGTTGTCTACCAGGTCCTGATCGATGATGTGCACTTCCTCGACCGAGTCCACGATTGGCCCGATGGAATTCTCGCCGGCCTCGCTCTGGACTTCTATCACGACGATGCGACCGCGCGAGCCCAGGTCCTCGAAGGGGAGTTACAGGTGACGGCGCAGATCGACGATCAGCACGATGAGGCCGCGGAGATTCACGACCCCTTCGACGAAGTCCGGTGAGTTGGGCACCTCGGTAATTTCCTGGAGGCGCGTGATTTCGCTGAGCCGCTCGGCGGTGATGCCGTAGAGTTCGTCGCCGTCGCCCAGGACGGCGATGGTCTCCAGGTGGCGCTCTTCACCTTCTTCGGTCTCGGCGGTGGTGGTGATCGTTGGGATGGCGTCGGCGATGAACTCCGGCAAGACCGAGCGGTCATCCGCGCGGTCGTCGACGATCAGCGCGCCAACTACCTTGGCAGTCTCCCTCAGCACCCGCAGGACCCGCCGGCCGATGGGCTTGCTGCCCATGAAGAGGACCCGTTTCTCATGCGGCGCCGAATCGCTGCCGGGGGTCATCGTCGACCGGCTGGCCTGATGTCGCGGTGGCGGAACCGACCCGGGTGCGTCACGCGGGCGACGTCTCGCCCTTCGGCGGGAGATCGTCGGGCGGCCACACGCCCTCGCGATCGAGGCGCTCGCCCAGTTCGGCCACGGTGCCGATTACCCGTGCCGGGTTGCCGACCGTGCAGCCGTAGTCCAGCGACGAGTTGCTCCAGATCGATAACTCCGCGCCGATCTCGTTTTCCTCGCGGATCACGACGTTGTGCCCGGTCTCCAGCCCCGCGCCGATGGTCGAGCCGGCGTAGATCACCGTGCCCGAGCGCAGCGCGCGGACATCGGCGAGCACAGTGGAGGCGGCATCGCCGAGGCGGCCGGAGACCGCGTCGAGCAAGACGCCGGGTTGTGCTTCCGGGATATCATTCTGGTGGCTCAAAAGATCAGCCGAATCGAGCAGAAGTGGCCCGGGACAGGATATCGGAAACGCAAGACCGGCTTCGCGGGCGGGATCGTCCGCGTTTCGGGGCCGCCAACCCCGGGCGGAGCGCCGGATGACCCGCGCGGTGCCCTTCCTGGACCTGAACGCCCAGCACGCCCCGCTGCGGGAAGAACTCGACGCGGCTCTGGAGCGGGTGATCTCGGCGTCGAACTTCGTACTCGGCGAGAACGTCGACCGCTTCGAGGAAGGGTTCGCCCGGTTCTGCGGCGTTGACCACTGCGTGGGGCTGGCCTCGGGAACCGACGGGCTGGCGCTGATCCTGGACACCCTGGGCGTCGGGCCGGGCGACGAGGTGATAACCGTCGCCAACACCTTCATCGCCACCGCCCTGGGAATTACCCGCGCCGGCGCGACACCAGTGCTGTGCGACATCGATCCGGCCAGCCGCAATCTCGATCCGGCGCTGGTGGAGGCGGCCGTCACCGACCGCACCCGGGCCATAATGTCGGTGCACCTCTACGGCTATCCGGCCGACATGGGCGAACTGGCCGCGATCGCGAAGCGCCACGGCCTGTACCTGATCGAGGACGCCTGTCAGGCCCACGGAAGCGAATATCGCGGCCGCCTTCAGCTTCTACCCGGGCAAGAACCTGGGCGCATTCGGCGACGCCGGCGCGGTGGTGACGGACTCCGAAGCGATCGCCGCGAAGCTGCGGGTGCTGCGGCACGTCGGCCAGGACGGCAAATACAACCACGTCGTCAAGGGCTACAACAGCCGCCTCGACAACCTGCAGGCAGCGGTCCTGCGGGTGAAAATGCCACACGTTGAGGCGTGGAACGCCGGCCGCCGGCGGATGGCCGCCATCTACGACCGCGGGCTGGCCGGAGCTGGAATCGGGATGCCGCCCACCGGCGACGATCGCACCGGCTCGCAGCACCTTTACGTCGTCGAGGTCGAAGGACGAGACGCCGTCCAGCTGGCGCTCGCCGAGTGCGGCATCGGCACCTCGATCCACTACCCGATACCGATTCATCTCCAGCCCGCCTTCGCCGACCTGGGCCTGCCGGCAGGCGCCTTCCCGCGCTCCGAGGCCAGCGTCGCGCAGGTGCTCTCGCTGCCGATGTTCGCCGAAATGAGCGACAACGACGCCGAATACGTCGTGGCAAGCCTGCTGGCCGTGACCGGCGGGGGGAGCGGCTGATGGCCGGAAGGAGTGACGGGATCGTCCTGGTGACCGGCGGGGCGGGGTTCATCGGCAGCAACCTGGTGGCCCACCTACTGAAGCAAGGCCACACGGTGCGAGTTGTAGACGACCTGACCGTCGGCAGCCGCGCGAACCTGATCGAGGTCGAAAACGCCGGCAACCTGACGGTCGTCACGGCCGACATCCGCAACGCCGCCGACATGCAGACGGTCACCCGGGACGTCGAGACCATCTATCACCTGGCCGTGCAGTGCCTGCGGGTGTCGCTGAGCCGGCCCGAGTTCGTGCACGAGGTCAACGCCACCGGCACCCTCCGCGTCCTTGAGGCCGCCCGCCAGAACGGTGTCGATCGATTCGTCTACGTGTCCTCGTCCGAGGTCTACGGCACCGCCGTCGCCACGCCGATGACCGAGGACCACCCCCTCGCCCCGACCACCGTCTACGGCGCCAGCAAGCTCGCCGGCGAGCTATACGCGCTGGCCTATCACCGCACCTACGGCGTGAACGTCTCCATCATCCGGCCCTTCAACAACTACGGCTACAACGAGCACGCCGAAGGGGCCCACGGCGAGGCCATCCCGCACTTCGTAGCCCGGGCGCTGAATGACGAATCACTGCAGGTCTTCGGCGACGGATCGGCCACCCGCGACTTCATCTTCGTGACCGACACGGCGCGTGGAATGGAGCTGATCGGCGCCCGCGACGACCTGGCCGGCGAGACCCTGAACCTGGCCTACGGGCGCGAGACGGGCGTGGCCGAACTGGCGCAGTTGGTGATCGCGGCCACCGGCAGCCAGTCGAAAATCGAGCACCTGGAGGCCCGCCCGGCCGACGTAATGCGGCACTACGCGGCGAACGCGAAGATCGAGAAGCTGGTCGGCTTCAAGCCGGAGATCGAACTGGAGGACGGCCTGGCGCGCTATGTGCGCTGGATCCGCGAGCGGACCACCGACACCGGCGAACTGCTGGCCGGCTACGAGGCGCGGAACTGGTGAGCGCGAAGCCGGAAATGATCCCGCTGGCCAAGCCGCCCACCGGCCCCGAAGAGGAGCAGGCGGCGGCGGCGGTGATTGCCGGCGGTTGGCTGACGCAGGGGCCGAAGACGGCCGAATTCGAGGGGCTGATCGCCGATTACCTCGGCGTCCCCGAGGCCGTGGCCACCGACAACTGCACCACCGCCCTGCAATTGGCGCTGGAGTCCATGGGCCTCGAATCCGGTGACGAGGTCGTCGTTCCCTCGCTGTCGTTCATCGCCACCGCCAACGCGGTGGTCCACGCCGGCGGCGTGCCGGTCTTCGCCGATGTCGCTCCCGGAACCTTCAACGTGGACGCCGCGACAATGGCCGCCGCGATCACCGACCGAACCTGCGTCCTGATGCCCGTCCACCAGGTCGGGCTGGCCGCCGACATCGAGAGCATCGCCCGGCTGGCCGAATCGCGCGGGCTGCAAGTCCTGGAGGATGCCGCCTGCGCGCTCGGGGCACGCGACCACCGCGGCCGCCACGTGCCCATGCACGAGACCGCCTGCCTGAGCTTTCACCCGCGCAAATCCATCACCACCGGCGAAGGCGGCATGATTGTCAGCCGCGACCCGGACCTGGCACAACGCGCCCGCGAGGTCCGCTCGCACGGCATGTCCCTCTCCGACCTGGACCGCCACCGGCAGGGCGGACTGGTCGAAGCCAGCTACCGCTACGTCGGCCACAACTTCCGCATGAGCGACATCAACGCCGCCGTCGGCATCGCCCAGTTCGCGCGCCTCGATCACATCCTGGAGCGCCGCGCCGCCATCGCCGCCCGCTACGACGCCGCCTTCGCGGGGACCCCTGGAGTTGAGCCGCCATTCGTGCCGCCCGGCTACCGCCACAGCTACCAGTCCTACGTGGTCACCATCACCGAAGAGTCCGCCCGCGACCGCGACGCCGTGCGGGAGTTCCTGCTGGCGGCCGGCGTGGCGACCCGGGTCGGGGTCATGGCCGCGCACCTGGAGCCGGTCTATCGGGATGCCGTCCGCGGGCCGCTGCCCGAAACCGAACGCATGACCACGACCTCGATGGTGATTCCGCTCTTCCCGCAGATGGACGGGGGGCAGATCGAGCGGGTCGTGGCGGCGATTGAGCGGGCGGTTAGCGGACGGAGCTAATCTCCGCCACCGTCGGCGCGCCGGTTTGCACGCAGTGGACGAAGTCGGCAATCTCAGTAGCCAGCGGCTCGGTGTTCTCCAGCAGCGGCATGAAGGTATCGCCGTAGCGGTAGCTCATGTGGAACTCGCCCAGCGAAATGGAAGGATGCGCGACCTCGAGCCGGCGATCGACCACCCGAATCTTGTCAATCGGCTGGGTGTCGTCGAACACAATCATCTTGCGGGTGCCGATGATCGTCAGGTCGCGGACCTTGAGCGGGTAGGTCCAGCTCACCCGCACCTCGACCGTCAGCCCGCCGTCATATTCCAGGTAGGCGTTCACCGTGTCCTCGACGCCGGGGACCATGTGGCTGCTGCCGGCCGCGACCACCCGCTCCGGGTGGCCGGGATCGACCAGGTTCTGCACGATCGAGAAGTCGCAGGGCATCAGATCCCAGACCACGTTCAGGTCCTGCTGGAAGAGCCCCAGGCTGAGTCGGGACGAGCTGACGTGGACAATCTCGCCGACTTCGCCGTGGTCGATGAGCTGGCGGATCTTGCTGATCGCCGGGGAGCACAGGAACGTGTGGCCGACCATCAGGGTCAGGGCCGAGCGGTAGGCGGCGCCGGCGAGTTCTAGCGCGTCGCTGAGCGACGTGGCCAGCGGCTTCTCCACAAAGAGGTGTTTGTCGGCCGCGATCGCCGCCAGGCCGAGCGCCGCGTGCGACGGCGGCGGAGTGGCGATCAAGACCGCATCGACCGCCGGGTCAGCCAGGATTTCGTCGTAGCTGTGGGTGGTCGCGACTCCCGGGTGGAGTTCCCGCACGTGGTCGAGTTCGGCCGGGTCCAGGTCGCACACGTAGAGCAGCTCGGCGTCGGCATGGCTCTGGACGTTGCGGGCCAGGTTGGGCCCCCAGTAGCCGAATCCCACCAGCGCGCAGCCGACTCTTCCATTTGTCACGACGCCGAGTTCCCTTCGTTGCCCAGACCCCTCATGTTTGGATTATCGGATCGCCGGCCACGCGCTGAAGTGCCGCCAGGGGGCCGGGGCCACGATTGAGGGCAGTCAAGTTGGCCCTCGCACCGACCGAATATTGCAGTACGACGGCGGCCGCGCGGCCGGTACGGCGCTACTCGCCTGCGCCGACGGCGCCGAGCCCGGGTTCGCCCCCTATCGCCTCGAAGATATCTACCTAGGCACCGAATACGACGACGACGCGGTCCGGGCGGCGATGGCGGCCTCCGAGGAGGAGTTCGTGGAGGTTGATGAAGTAGCACCGCTGGTCGCCGAACTGCTCGCCGCCGGCAAAGTCGTCGACTGATTCGACGGCCGCATGGAATACGGCTCGCGCTCCCTGGGCAGCCGCAGCATCCTGGCCGCGCCCACCGACGTGTCGATCAACGACTGGCTCAACGAGAAGCTGCAACGCACCGAGTTCATGCCCTTCGCCCCGGCCGTCCTGGACCAGGCCGCCGGCGAGATATTCGTGGACTATCAGCCCGGCGCCTTCGCCGCCGAATACATGACGGTCACCTTCGACGTCGATCCCGCGTGGCGCGCGCGCATCCCGGCCGTCGTCCACGTCGACGGCACCGCCCGCCCGCAGGTTGTGGAATCCACGACCAGCCCCGCCTACTACCGGGTGATCGAGCAGTACGAACGCCGCACCGGACTGCCGGTGGTCCTGAACACCAGCTTCAACGTCCACGAAGAACCCATTGTCGAGAGCCCGGCCGAAGCCCTGCGGGCCTTTGTCAGCAGCCGACTCGATGCCGTGGTGATGGGCGGGGTGGTGGTCAGCCGCGACGCCGCGGTACTGGAGCACGCGAGAGCGCGGGAAGTCGTGGCCCTAGCGTAGAATCAGCGGTGGGGGGGGGTG